>NZ_CP089518.1:4967500-5226893 GCF_025917685.1 Bacillus cereus
GTTTTCCCAACAGAATCTCCTTCTTCTCCAAACTGTATTTGGTTGTTCTATAACCATATAGATGATATAGAATTTTTTAAGAAAACTAAAACATCAATCATTCATTTTTCAAATGGAACTACTGTAACAATACTAATCAGTCCTCATAAGTTGCAGCAACAATTCTTGAAAGCTGGGCATGTATTATCCCGAATGAACATGAAAGATTCACTACACGTAAAAAACCTCTTGCCACATTTACTGTATTAAAGTAAATAGAATGGAACGCAACATTTCCCTTGCCTTGCCTTGCCTTCCATTCTATTTATTATTCTTATCCCCTTACACTATCTCGCATTTTCTCAAGCGCTTGTCGATATAACCATCTCACTTGATAATACGTCATCCCTATTTCATCGGCTATCTCCCCCATATTTTTCCCTACAAAGAATCGCTCTGAAATGATGTGCTTCTCCTTATCATCTAACACACTCATAAAGTCCTTCGCTCTCGTTCCTGCATCTTCACACTCAAATCGTTCCTCATACTGATCGGTGCATACATACCTCTCTTGCACTACACATTCTTTCTTCAACCTCTCCAATATATAACCACGTACCGTTACAACCGCATAAGCAGGAAAACTACCTTTCTCCTCCTCATATCTTTCATAAGCATGCCAAAGACCAATTAAACCACATTGATAATACTCTTCATAATCTTGGTAAATATTTAACCTCTTTATTTGATTTACAATCATACCTTCATACAAAACAACCGTATCTGCAAAAGTCGCTGGCTTCACACAGTACCCGTTTCTAAAAGGTATACCTCTTTAGTATTCCGCGGTACCTCTACAATATAAAATGAGAAAGGGAATTTCATTGTGAGTAATTTCAAATACTACTGCTGGAATTTGAAATTACACTAGGCAGTATTTGAAATTCTGATGGGGGTATTTGAAATAGGGGTAAAAATAAAAAAGGTGACTCTCAGAAGAGTCACCTTTTTAAACAAATATATTATGCACCAATACCAGTTAACCCTTTTACAACACCTAATGCAACGGATAGAATGAAGAAAATTACGATTAAGGTTGTAGCTTGTTTCTTACTTAAACCAGCTACAATGTGTAACCCTAGTCCCGTTAGAACTAAACTCCAAATATTGAAGATTTCAATTGAAGAGCCAATTCCATGTAACACTGTTCCTTTTTCGAATAAAGGAGCTAAACTTGTATAAACATCAACACCATTTCCATCGAATACAAAACCTAATGCTACATTTAACAATCCGCCGATATAATAAACAAGATTAGCGTATATGTAAATAGATAATATCTTCATGTATGGAGTATCATTGCTCATAAACATCATAATAATTTTATAAAAACCAGCTGCAATAAATAGACCTATAAGCGTACCTAATAAACCAACAAGTGCTCCACCACCAAGAGTAAATCCTTTTATCATTGCTCCCGCTTCACCATTTAACTCTTTTGCCATTTCTGGGTTATTAATTAATGATAAGTATGCTGCACCTGTTGCCATAATCGTCCCCATTAAAAGAAATATGAAAAACCCTCCCCAGACTGGGCTTTTCGTCTTCATTCTCTCAAACTGTAAACCTGGAGAAGTAATCATTCCAAATAATGACGGCTTCTTCGCACCTTCATCTTGCATATTAATATTCGCTTCCATTATAACGCCTCCCTCTATTTATATAACCCGTTCTAACGGGCGGTTCACTTCCTCACATAGAGGCTACGAACCGCCCACTAGAACGGTAATGTGTAGTAGAGAGTCCCTCTCTACTACAACTTATTCATAACGCAGTGCTTCAATCGGATCTAACTTCGCAGCTTTGTTTGCTGGAATTAATCCGAAAATAATGCCAAGTGTCATAGAGAATAATACGCCTCCTACAACAACTTCCCATGAAACGAGCGGTGGCCATTTCGCAAATGTGGAAACGATATATGCTCCGCCATATCCAAGACCAATTCCAATCAAACCACCTAGAAGTGTTAACATAACCGCTTCAATTAAGAACTGTAATAAAATTTTACTACGCGTCGCTCCGAGTGCTTTACGTATTCCAATTTCGCGCGTACGCTCCGTTACAGATACGAGCATAATGTTCATAACGCCGATACCACCAACGACTAATGAAATACCCGCGATACCGCCGATGATCATCGTCATAATACCAGTTACTTTAGAAACATTTTCTTGGAATTCTTTTAAATTCACCAGTTCATATTTACCTGGAATTTCACTTGGCTTACGACTATTTAATACATCAACAGCTTGTTTCCCTGCCGCTTCTAAATCATCTACATTTTTAGCTTGAATTGCGATATTTTGAATATTATCTGTTCCGTATAAAACAGGCCATAACGTAAGGGGGACTAATGCTTCTTCCATTTCAAATCCCATAAACTCATTATCAGATCTGTACACACCGATAATTTGCATCGGTTGTCCTTTCATCTCAATAATTTGTCCAACTGGGTTTACGTCCTTAAATAATGTCTCTTCTGTTTTTGTACTAATCATCACAACGTTATTTGCGTGAGAAATATCTGATTCACTTAAAGTACGTCCCTTTACGACCTTTACTTTATTAACCGCAAAATATTCATTATCAAGACCAATAACATTCAGATTTGCTTTTTTATCATTTACATCAAGCACCTCTGAATTCTGGTTTGTCGTAATAACGTGTGAAACATCTTTCACTTGTTTTACTTCCAAAATATCTTCTTCCGTTAACTTTGGTATTTCAAATCCACCTATAGCAAACTCATCATTAATATCTGGTTTAAATTGAATTGGCATAAGGTTATTACCACCAGAACCTGCGAATTTCGACTTCAACATCGCTTCTCCGCCTTGCCCAATTGCAACGACAGTAATAATAGAACCAACGCCGATAATAATACCGAGCATCGTAAGAGCTGAACGCAGTTTATGAGCTAAAATAGAAGATAGGGCAATTTTTATACTATCTAGTAAACTCATACCGCACACCTTCTATCTTCTGTAACTTTCCCATCTCGCAGTACAATGCGGCGGGAAGAATACGCTGCTACTTCCTCTTCATGCGTAACCATAACAATTGTTGTACCTTCTGCATTAAGCTTCGTGAAAATATCCATGACTTGCTCACCAGACTTCGTATCAAGCGCACCAGTTGGCTCATCGGCCATAATGAAAGTTGGATTATTCGCAATCGATCTCGCAATAGCGACACGCTGCTTCTGTCCACCTGATAACTCATTCGGCAAATGATGAACTCTGTCGGACAAACCAACTTTACCAAGTGCTTCCAGAGCTCTTTGACGTCGCTCTGCTTTCTTCACGCCACCGTATACGAGCGGAAGTTCAACATTTTCCACCGCAGAAAGACGAGGCAGTAAATTAAAGTGCTGGAATACAAATCCAATATATTCATTACGAATTAAAGCAAGCTTTGACTCATCTGCTGTTAAGATATTCACATCATTCAGCATATATTCGCCTTCTGTTGGACGATCTAAACAACCAATAATGTTCATAAGCGTTGACTTACCGGAACCAGAAGGCCCCATAATCGAAACAAACTCACCACTCTGAATCGTTAAACTAATACCATGCAAAATCGGCACCGCCAATTTCCCTTGGTAATACGTTTTAGCAATATTATTTAACGTAATCATTTCTCTTTCACTTCCATTCCGTCATACACATCGTCGGAAGGATTTTTAACCACCTTTTGCCCCACTGTTACGCCTTCTACAATCTCTGTCCAGTCTCCATCAGTAGAACCTTTTTTCACATTTTGCTTACGAAGCTTCCCTTTATCCTCAACATAAACAAATGCATCATCGCCTTTTTCTACAATGCTCTTAGTCGGAACAGCAATCATCGTCTTATTCTCTAAATTTACTTGCAATGAAACGTGGTAACCTGGAGATAAACCGTCTTGACTATCAAGGCTTGCTTTATATGTATATTGAGACATATTTTGAGCCGCTTCGCCTACACCACCAGCTTGAGCCATCTCTGCACTCGTTGGGAATTCACTTACCTCTGTAATCTTACCTGTCCACTTCTTCTTGCTATTTGCTTTCGCAGTTACAGTGAATGTTTGATCTTTTTGAATTTGTGACTTTTGAAGCTCAGTTAACGTCCCTTGAACTTGGAACGGGTCTTTAGAAGCCACTTGTAAAAATGCCTTTCCTTGTCCACCTAACGCTTGAGATGAACTTTGTGCTGCATCTTTATCTAACTTTTGAACAACACCCGTAAAGTTACTATAAATCGTAAGTTCTTTCTGCTTTTTACTTAACTCTTCTTTTTGCAACTTCCCTTTTTCTTTCTCAAGATCAGTTGTTTTCTGCGTCATCTCTAACTCACTTACTTGCTCTTCCATCGGATCTGTTACTTCTTTCCCAGCTCCGCCATCTTTCGCCTTCTTAATTTCTTTCTTCAACGAATCAATCTTCTTTTTCCCTTGATCATAACGCATATCCGCCATCTTCTGATCAAGCTCAGCTTGCTTCATTTGAAGATTAATCTCTTCATTGTCATAAGAGAATAACTTCGTACCTTTCTCTACCTCTTGCCCTTCTTTTACCTCAATATCTTTCACTTTTCCTTTAGTCGGATCTGCATAGAAGCTTTCAATATTACCAGGCTTCACCTGACCAGAAATTAATTTCGTATTATTCAGCTTACGCTCTGTCACTTTCTCAAAACTTACAGCATCAGCCGTTGCTGATGCGCCCTTCTTCTTACCTTGCATAATAAAAATATTAACTGCTGCCACAATAACAATTAGTGCAATAACCCCGATAATAATCCATTTTTTCTTCTTGTTTGGAGTACGAACCGTATTTGGTACCATATTCTCTCTCCCTTTATAAATTAATAGTTTAATAAACACTACAATTGTATAAAACTTTCTGAAAAATAATTGTATATTATTACAATCTTTTTACAAAGTTTTACACATTCATTTATATTGTAACAAAAATTCCAATGATTAGAAATATGACATCTTATCTTTTAAGATAGTTTTAAGGAAAGATTATATTATATAGAAAAAGCCATCCAAAATAACAATTGGATAGCTTTTCAAATAAAATATTACGCCGCTTTAGGATCTTTTCTCTCATGTCCACGTTGAACGATGAACAAGAAGACTGTTGATAAAATTGCACCTGTTAATAGTAAGATAAAGCAACCATCCCAGCCAGAACGATCAACAATAACACCAATTGCTGCGTTTGCTACAAGACTTCCGCCCACATAACCAAACAGACCACACATACCAACTGTCGTACCTACTGCAAATTTCGGTACTAATTCCATCGCACTTAAACCGATTAAGAACTGTGGTACGTAAATTAAACATCCGATAATAGAAACTGCAATACTTACAACAAGTACGCTAGTTGCTTGCCAATATACAAACGTACCAATAACAACTCCAACCATACTAATAATACACAATGGCATACGTTTCCCTTTAAATAATTTATCACTTAAAAGACCAACGATTAATGAACTTGGAATTGCCATACCTTCAAAGATTGCGTATGCTGCATGTGCTTCATTTTTTGAAAAACCTTTAACTGTCGTTAAATAAAGTGGAACCCAGTTAATAACACCGAAACGAATTAAATAAACAAATGCATTCGCAATACATAAGAACCATACAAATTTATTTTTTACTACGTATTTCATTAAAATTTCTTTTGGTGACATCTTGTTAGCATTATCTGCTTTTTCAAGATTTTCATAGTCATTACGATACTCATCAATTGGAGGAAGACCTTCAGATTCTGGTGTATCCTTCGCATTAATCCAAACAAGAACTGAAATTACCATTGCGATAATCGCTGGGAAAATAAATACTCCGCCCTGCCAATGATTCTCACCGAAAATACCTACACCGATTCCGACAAGGGGCGGCACTAGCATTCCACCAACGTTATGTGAAATATTCCAAATACCTGTTTTCGTACCACGTTCTTTCTTCGAGAACCATTTCGTCATAACGATACTACAAGGTGGTGCTCCCATACCTTGTACAATACCGTTCAGGACAAGTAACGTAACGATCATTCCAAATGAAGATGCAAACCCGAAACAAATATTTACAAGCCCTGATAAGAATAATCCAACTGCGATAAAGCGCTGGGCAAAAGCTTTATCTGATAAATTCCCCATAAAGAACTTACTAAATCCATAAACAATCGCCATTACTGAACCTAGTAGTCCAATTTCAGCTGTACTAAAACCATATTCTTGTACTAAATACGTACTTGATAACGTAAAATTACTGCGCACTAAATAATAAGCAGCATATCCCACTGAGATTCCCATTAACACACGAATACGCAGTAATGTATATACTTTAGCGATCATATCCGCTGGTAATCTCTCAATCGCAGGCGCTGGCTTAAGCCATTTAAACATATTCTTTCGTCTCCTTTTCTCACTGCTGAGAGAGACGTTGTCTATTCCATATCTCGATTATTCCACTATTTGATATATTTTTGTTCGTTCTTCTAACTGGCTGACCTTCTATCTCTTTTTGGTTCTTCGCAAACATCGTTGGTACGCCAAACGAAACTTTTTCTAAAATGTGCCCCGCTTCTTCTGATAAACAATAATCAATAAATAAGTCCGCAATAAAACCACTCGGTGCACGCTTCAGTTTCGAAATCGCATTAACAGATAACCCTGTTTGCTCAGGTTCATTACTTACAATAGGAAAGCCTTGTTTCTGAAGCATTCTCTGATCTCCCGCAAAATTGATGCCTATCATATATTCACCGCTCGCGACCAGTTCTGCAGGCATATAACCATTCACCGTTACTTCACCAATTTGCCTTGCAAGACTCTTAACATACCCTTTCGCTTCTTCTTCACCTAAAGTATCAATAAGTGATTGAAACAAAGTATATGCTGTGCCGGAAACATTTGGATCAGGCATTGCAATCTTACCCGTATATACCGGATCTAATAAATCTTGCCACCGTGATGGATACGGAAGACCGAGCGGTGCTATTTCTTCATTCCACCGCTCTTTATTAATCGCGATTGCTAGTTTCTCCACTTCGTAACCGTACCAATAACCATCTTTATCTTTAACAGACTTTGAAATACGGTTCGCATGCTGGCTCATAACAGGAATAGAAAGGTTCTTTTGCTTCATCATTTGATGCGCATCTACTGTACCGCCAATAATAATATCCGCCTTCGGATTTCCAGCTTCCTCTTCTACTCTCCGAAGAAGTTCTTCTGTCGATAGACGAATAAATTCATATGTACACCCTCGTTGTTTACAAAATGATGAAAGCAAAGCTTCACCAACTTCCTCGCGGGCCGCTACATACGCAACAAGATGACGATCATCCAAAATAGGGAGACCACTTTTATTATATTTAATAGAGGTTGTATCTCGAGAGCAACTAGACATCGCTCCTCCGATTACTAGCAAAAAGAAGAAAAAGGCTATCTTTCTCATGACACATTCTCCTTTACAAGGAATTCTGCTAGGGAGCCCTTCATATACATGACATTCCCGTTATTATCACCGAGATATTGCACAACAAAGTACGATGGATACACAGAAATGGTTAGAATATCCTCCCGCTCATTCTTTACACGCTTGCCTGTTTTATAGGCAGTAATATAAACAATCGGCTCATTCTGTGATTGTAATAATTTCTGAATTTCTCCGTAATCTGTAATTTGCTTTGCGTATCGAATAGAATCAAATATTTGCGTAAGATCTATAGTACGTATTACATCCCCTTGCCTCACTACAACTTCCTTTGCCTCCGCAAAGAAATTACTAATGCGCTCCGGTGTATAATACAGGCTTAACAAATACGTTTGTAATGCTGAGATCATCGGATCCGTACCATTCTTTCCGTATACATTGGCCTCATACTGGAACAAGTCACCTACTGCAAAAGTACGTTTATGTCCATTCAAGTACGTTACTTCTCCAGTAAATACTTGTTCTTGATTCCTCGCTTCTCTCGGTTCTACTCGAATTCGGTCAAAGAATGAAACAATCGTATGCAAACGAACTTCATCCGTTACAACAATTTCTCCCCACTTCTCATGCCTTACTTTCACTTCAGTAGGAAGGGATTCGTTCACTCTTTGTAAAACGGCTTGTTTGTCATCCACAATCGTGATTCGATTATATATTTGCTTCTCAATAACATAAAACAAAATAAGAGAAGCGATCATACAAAAGACAAACATAAGAATTTGAAATGATAGCCTTTTCATTTCTGCCTACCTCCAAGATAAAAAAACGTTGTTTCGAAAATACCGCATAATTGTTTCATAAATGTATCATTTAACCGCTTTCAAGTTTTTTATGTCTTCCATCCGTCTCGGAAGTACAAATGTCATACATATTGTAGTTCCCATTTCTTCACTACTCTCAATTCGCATACTTCCGCCTTGCTTCTCCATAATCCCCTGACAAATGTATAAACCATAGCCATTCCCATAACTAGAAGGAAGCACCTTCCCTTCCGGAGACTCATTCCATTCTGCAAGCACACCTTCATCCATACCGATGCCATCATCATGAACAAAAACCTTTGCTTCCTGCTCATTTATAATTACATTCATACGAACTTGCGTAGCATCACTATATTTAATCGCATTATCAAGCACATTCAAGAAAATTTGCTTCGTCTTATCAAAATCCGCAACAACGTGTACTTCCATTAACTCATTCATAACTTCAATTTCAAACTGCTGCAACCTAAGTTTCACAATCGAAACTGCCTCTTCTGCCAATTCCTTTATATTCACGACTGTAGGCGACACTTCAAACGTACTCGTCCCGTACTTTGAAGACTTAAGTAATTCCTCTACAAGTGATAAGAGACGCTCACTTTCTACAGCCACATAACGGAGGCTCTCCTGCACATCCTCCTTCGATTGTAACTTCGGAATCAAATCTACATAACCGATAATTGCCGTAAGCGGTGTTTTCAGCTCATGCGTAATGCGGTCTAAGAAATCTTTCTGTTTCTCTTTCTCTTCCTTCAGCTGCTTAATATGCAGTTCAATCCCATCAGCCATCGCATTAAAGGATGCTGAAAGCTGTGCAATCTCCACATACTCATTTAGCTCAATCTTACTTTCATAATCTCCATTCGCAAGCCGATGCGCCATTTGCCTTAACTGATCAATTGGTTTATGAAGAGACTTCGCCAAACGAATCGCAAAGAAAATACCAGCAGCTACTAAACAAAGCGACGTCATTAAAAACGTCCAACTCACATTTGTTAAAACTTCCTTCTCATCCGTTAACTCATTTATAAAACGAATACTCCCAATGACATCGTTTCCATAATAAACCGGACTTGAAAACAAAAGAATTGGAGCTGGGTCTCCCTCCTCGAAAACATAGGATTTCTTTCCCTTCAAAGAACTCTCAATATCAATATTCCGATGAAGTAATGCCCCTTTTTGTGTATCTGCAACAACATCTCCATTCTTCCCAATCATCTGCACCCGGACATCCATTCGCTTCGCTAAATACGAAGCAATTAAAAGCGAATTCGGACCTAGCGTCTCCACTTCTGCTTCCTTCTCTAAATAATTCATCGTATAAATTTGTGCTTCTACACTTAACTTTTCTAAGGAATCTGCCGCATTATGATATACATTCTTCTCCAGTGCAATATAAACAACCGCATACAAAAGAACAAGAATTGGAATCAACAATCCAACTATTCCAAACACCATATTTCGTTTTAAAGACATATCATCACCTTTTAGCAATCAAGCTTATACCCAACACCATAAATTGTCTTAATATACTCCCCGCTTTTCCCGAGTTTCTTTCGAAGCCTTTGCACCATAATATCAACCGCTCTCGTATTTCCGATATACTCAAACCCCCATACCTTCTCGAGTAACTCATCTCTCATGAATACACGCTGCGGATTCGAAACAAACAACTGGCATAAATTAAACTCTCGGTACGTTAACTGAATCTCCTGCCCACTCACATGCACCTTTCGTTCCTTTGGACAAATAAGTAAATCACCTGCGCGAATTACTTCATGACTTGCAGTTACCTCCTCCTTCTTCACACGCCTACTCATATTCTTCACACGAAGAATAAGCTCCGCATAATTAAAAGGCTTCGTCACATAATCATCCGCTCCAAGCTGAAGACCAAGTAACTTATCATTCATCTGACTCTTCGCTGTCAGCATAAGCACCGGAATATCACGATCCTTCTCCCTGAATAAACGTAATAACTCATACCCATCCGTATCAGGAAGCATCACATCTAAAATAAGTACATCCGGCTGCTCATTCCATCTCTCTAAAGCTTCTCTCCCATCAGCCGCCGTCAATACTTCATACCCTTCCATCTCTAACTGCATCCGAATCAAATTACGAATACTCGATTCATCATCTACTACAAGTATTTTCATCATTCTCCTCCTTCCATCTTGTATTATATTACAGTTTAGTATAGCAAAAATAAGACAAAAAAAGAGAGGGTATTGTCGAACATATTTTGTCGACGATACCCTCTCTCATTTATTATTTAGCCACAAAATAATCCGTTACATATTGTGCCCAAACTTCATGTCCCTTAGCACTTGGGAAACCAAATTCTTCTTTTAAATATGGTAAGATAGCCTTTGTTGTTGCATCCGGCCACGCTGTCCAATGGTCAACATATGTATAATTATTTTGCGTCGCAAATTGTTTTAATGCTTCAATTGCTTTCGGATAATTCTTAGCACCGTACACTGGGTTTGATGGTTGAATCATGATCGTAGCACCCTTTGCACTAGTAGAAAGTGCTTGAACGAACTTCTGTGTATTTACTACAGAGTTTCCATTACCATTTTTACCATTATCCGTAATAAATGGTGGCTCAAATAAAATTACATCTGGATTCTCTTTCGCAATCTCTTTATCACGCTTATTCGCAATTAACTCCTCTGTGCTTTCACCCCTATATTCCTTTACTGTCACATTCCATAAACCTTTACCGTAAGAAGCCTCTAAATTAGCAGTGAACTTAGCTACCCAAGCATCTTTTTCAGATGAAGAAGCTTCATCACCAACAATAACAAGATTTACTGCCTTCTTATCAGCTGCAGCTTTCTTTAATTTCTCTTTTACTTCATCTGGCAAGTTCTTTGCGTATGCTTCATTAAAAGATGACTTTGCTTGTTTTTTCTCTTCTTTCTTCGCTCCGCTATCTTTCACTTCAGCCTTTGTTTTCGTTACTTCACTCGTTTGTCCCGTTGCATTCGCAATCTTTTTATTCCAATACAGTTTACCGCTCACAACTGAAGCGATAAACAATACAAAAATAAATAGGACCAGTACTGCTTTCTTATTCATCGATTCACCTCATCCATTAATCTCACAATATATAATACTAATATAAATCTATGCAAAAATAAACCCAACTCCTTCCAAAGGAGTTGGGTTATTACATATTACTTAGTCAATTCAAGATGTGCTTTTAACTTATTCGTTAAATCTTGTTTTGCTGCGTCTGGAACGTAGTAGTACCAAATGCCATCCGCGGCTTTGTGTCCGTCACCTGGAATTTGGATTTCTTCACTGTTCTTCAAGCAATCTTTATAGTTCTTCTGCATATCAAACATTTGATCTTGCGTTAAGTTTGTTTTCACGTTCTTTTGGATTGCTGTTAACACATCACCATAACTTGTTAAAGAAGAGAAGCTTGCGCCTTTCTTAATAACAGCCTGCATCACTTGACGTTGGCGCATTTGGCGTCCGAAGTCGCCACGTGGGTCTTCATAACGCATACGAGTATACTTTAATGCCTCTTCACCATTTAAATGAATATTACCTTTATTAAAATGAGTATCTCTTGATGTGAAATCTAAATCATTATTTACATCAACACCACCAACAGCATCTACAATATCCTTGAACCCTTCCATATTAACTTCTATATAATAGTTAATAGGAATGTTTAAGAATTTTTCTACTGTCGATACAGACATATCTACTCCGCCAAACGCATAAGCGTGGTTAATTTTATCGCTTTTTCCTTTTCCAACAATTTCTGTATACGTATCACGAGGGATACTTACTGTTTTTATTGAATTATTTTTCGGATTTAGCGTAATTACCATTAGAGAATCTGAACGACCTTTATCTTCACCACGTTCATCCGCTCCTAATAATAAAATTGAAACAGGCTGAGACTTACTAATTTTTTCTTCTTTTTTATTATCATTTTGATCACGCTTTAAAGGTTTATGAACTTCATTTAATGTTTTTGAAACAGAAGAATATACATTATAAGCGTAAACTCCTCCGCCTATAATCATTACTCCTATAATTCCTAATATCCAAAATAGAACTTTCTTTTTCATTATCTTAACCTTCTTTCTTAGATACGCCTTATGTGTTTAGGAATAAAGTGCCAATCCTATTATACATGGAATTGACGGTCTTCATCAAATGACGCTATGTTTTATATCTAACATCTAACCTCTTATATATACAAAAAAGAAATTCTCCCCCTTATTCACACACTGGATAAGGGGGGAGAATTTAGTATGATGAGTAACACAATAGTAAATATATTTATCAACAGTGTATTTCTTTTTTATCACTTCAACTTAAAAATCCCTTTTATAGTAGTTCTCATTCCCTTGAAGATATTTCCCTATAGTTTAGGGTTTTTCCACTTTTCTCTTACAACATATGAAACAAACTTTAAATTCCCTAGCAGATATCTCTTCCACATTCTCTTTGGCTCTTGCATAAAGCGATAAAACCATTCCATTCCAATTTTTTGCATCCATCTTGGTGCTCGTTTTGTTATTCCAGCTACAACATCAAAACTGCCACCAACTCCCATTTGGAAAGGCACTTCCATTTCAGTACAGAAGTTTTTTAACCAATACTCCTTTTTAGGAGAACTAAATGCAACAAATAAAATATCAGCATTCGAATTTTTTATATCATTAACTATTTCTTCATTATCTTCTTCTTTAAAATAGCCATTACGATAACCTGCAACTTTTAAAGAAGGATATTTATGTTTATACAGTTTTACAACTTCTTTCACAACCTCTTCCTTAGCACCAAAGAAATAGATACTATATTCTTTTTCAGCAGATAATTGGATTATCTCTTCCATTAGGTCAATTCCAGCTACCCTTTCAACCAAAGGTTTACCTAGGAATTTTGAAGCCCAAACGATAGACTGTCCATCTGCATTAATTAAAGGACATTCATTAATTATTCTTCTTAAATTTTCATCTTTTTGTATCATAACTGCCTTGGAAGCATTAACAACTACATGCTGAGTTGGTTTACGATCCTTAATAATCCCTTCAATCTTCAAAAGAGTTTCCTGCATAGAAAGATTATCTACATTAAAATTCATCATATTAATTCTTGTATTCATTGTGTCCTCCATTTAAAATGAATTATAGAAATATATTTATAAGCGTACCTTCAATATTTTTCACTTCATATTTATTTGCTGTATGAATGGATTGCTCCCTCATCTTTGCTTTGAACTCTGCATCATGACCAAAAAATTCTTTAATTTTAATTGCCAATTCTTCTTTATTTCCTGGGCTAAAGAATAATCCATTTTCGCCATCTTTGATATAATCTAATAAGCCTCCCATCTCGCTTCCTATTACAGGAAGACCTGTAGCCATTGCTTCTAAGCCAACTAATCCTAAACTTTCGCCTTCTCTCATCGTTGGAAAGCAAAATACATCGAGACAATTATATATATCATTTAATTTTTTTTGAGGTAAAAGAGTATAGTGTATAACAAACTTATCTAGGTCTAATTCTAATAAAGTATTTCTAAATTTATTTATGTCTTTTCCATTTCCTACTACTATCAGCTTTTTATCGTTCATAAATCCTTCATTCTTTAATATATAAATGGATTGTAATAAAACATCCCAACCTTTTTTATAGTCTAATCTTCCTACATACCCAATATATTTATAATCAGGACTAATTTCCATCTTCTCTAATAAAGGTTCTCTATCGGTAATAGGATAAAAAATATTACTATTCACTCCACCTGAAGGGAATACCTCAATTCCCCCCTCTATCCTATATTTTTTTTCTACTAATTCTTTATAATAATTAGATGGAACTATTATTTTACAAGAGACTTTTAAAAGTTTTGTTACTAAACCTTGAAGTCTATGATGCACACGGGTTTCTGGTACAATATCACTTCCATGAACATTTGTATAAATCCTAATACCCTTTTTTAATTTCTTCAAGATAAGTAATGGTATAGCGTTATGTGCTGCATAATGAACATAGATAACATCATACTTTTTTACTAGCACATTCAATATAATTGAAATATAATATTTTAAATAACCAATGATTTTTAAAAATTTATTTTTCCCTTTATACATAACAATCTTATCAATCTGGATACCTTGTTTTACCAAGATCTCTTCTGTATTTTTTACAAAAACACCATAATTTGGATGCTCTTTATTAGGATACATATTGGATACTAATAAAATTCTCAAAACACCATCTCTTTTCTTAGATTAGTTAAATTACTATGTATATCTTCTAAATAAGCTGAAAAATAAATACCTTCCACATATAGAAGGTATTTATCTATAAAATTATTCTCATTTACACATCTTAAATACTTAATTATTTTCAAGATAATTATTCAAATTTTTAAATAGTGACTTTCTATTAAATTCACTATCATCACATTCATCCTCATTAATTACTGTATTTAGCATAATATGATCTAAACCATTCAGAATTTCTGATTCTTTATTCTTACAATGAACAGATAGACTATACGAATTTAGCGTCTCAAATAAATAACCATAGTTAATATCATTAATACAGAATATAGGCTTTTTTAATGCTATATAGTCATATATTTTAGTTGTCGGCTCGTAAGGATGTCCTCCAGATACAATTAAAGTTATGTCACTTGCCTTAACATATTCTAAAGCCTTTTTATAAGGTACAAATCCTGTTTGAACAACATAAGGTCTTATAGCTGGATTATTATCCAAATAATTTTGAATTTCTTCCTCTTGCTGACCAACATGTATAAAGTACATTTTTTCTTCGTTCTTTTGATTATACTTATCCAATGCTGCTAGGAAATTTAGTGGTTTTCTAAATCCTCCAAATTTCCCTGTATAAACGATTTTTCTTCCTGGTAAATTTAATTCCATATCATTGATATCAGTAAAATCCTCAGGATCGTATCCATTTGATATTGTAATAAATTTATTTTCCTCGATAGATTTATAATGATTTTTATACATATTAGTTGCATCTTCTGTGACATTGATAATTACATCCGCATTTTTTATAACATAGGGTTCTAAAATACCAGATATAACTTTTCGTATTTTTGAATTATTATAAGGTGTTAATAGCCATGGATCTCTAAAATCTAACACATATGGTATTTTACTATATTTTTTTATTATCGGTGCTACTACCCAGTGAAAGAATGGGCCACCCGTATAAAAAATATAGTCAAACTTTTCATTCTTAATTACCTTTTTTATATTATGATATAAATCTACTGCCCAATATAATCCTTCTTCCTTAAAGCTAGTAAATTGACTATATCTTTTCGTCTTAATAACCTTTACTTCAGATGGTATTTCATTTTCTTTATCGTAATCTAATTGGCTTTGATCATAATATTTTTCATTTACAGTAACAACAGTAACATCCCAACCAAATCTACTAAAATATTTCACTAATTTTGTCATTCTTACTGCACCTACTCCACCAAACGGTGGAAAGTAGTAAGCTACAATAAGTATCCTTTTCACTATAAATCACCTAAATTCTAGATTTTTTTCAAAACTTATTACAAAACATTAATGATCTGCCATATCATTTTTTCTACTGACATTAATAAGCAATAAAATCAAGAAACAATGCTGGGCCATATAATCACTACTTAAGTTTGCTATTGAGTTATTAGAATTAATCATTAAGGTCAGAAATATAAAATTAACCATTGTATAAAAATCTTTATGTCGCCAAAATAAATAAATAGGATAAAAGAATATACAAATGTAGATAATTAAAGTCCCTAAAATTCCATAGTCATATGCTAACATAATTAATGGGTATTCAAAGTTAGAAGCTCCTCCCCCTAATTCCAGAGCTTTTTCTCTAGAAGAATTGGCTCCGCCTCCATAAAAGAATTCTGGTAACTCAGTACTACTACTGTTTGCTAGTAATTCCAACAAATCATTTCTTCCAGATGAAATATTACCAGTTGTAACACCTTCTACAAATCGCTGCTTCAAATTATTCTCAAATAAATCCGAATTATATATAACTAAAAATAAAGAAGCAATTCCAATATAGTAAAGAAATTTATATTTCTTTACATTCGAATAAAGAATAAGCAATATAACAAATAACACTAAGGCTGTTTTACTGCCACATAACACCAATCCAACCATCGTTATAAATGTAATTAAATACTTATTCATTAAATAGCCTACTTTTACCGCATAAATATTATTCATTATATAAAATATTAAAAAATATTTAGCATTTGTTAAAGGATGACCTGCAAATGAATAAAATCTATAAATACCAGAAAGATTTTCTTTAATAATTAATAAATCGTACCCTTCTCCTTTAAATACCGTGGATGCTAATGTTAATTGTATTGCGCTTTTTGTAATAACATCTACAATACCAGATAAAAATAAAATGAGAATAAAAAAGTTAAATATATACAAAAACACCTTAAGCGCCTTCAATGCTTCTTCATGTTTCAACTTAATACCAACTAAAAACAATGGCATTAATAAATTAACAAACGTAAATACTGTATATACAGAAGGATATGACCAAATCGTATTCATACTAAAAATTACAATGATTGAAAAGAATGATACTATAAAAAGAATAAAAGGATTTATCCTTTTATGTAATACTGATGACAAGAAATATATTCCACCAAATATTAAAAAAAGTATATTAACAGTACTGATTGAGGAACCAAAGATTTTTCTGGTCGTTTCATTTAATACAAATAAGGCAATACAAAAGATAATTGAATAGTTAATAGTAAACTCCTTTTGTCTTTTAGTAGCATCTATCGATGGATAAAACGTCTGCATCCCATTTATAATCTCCTTCATGTTCATCTTTTAAGTATTTCTTACTATATTTCTAAAAAAAGATAGATAAGATTATAAAAAGCACAATAAATATAAGTTATGTTTATCGTGCTTTTCATAATTCCTTTACATTCCATTTTACTAGAATAAATTTCTATACAAGTATCTATTTTAATAACATTGACTATACTATTAAGTAATTCATGCCGAATATTGTTTAACAATAGCCTTTTTAAAGAAATAGTTATTAAAAAAGATAGTTATCAGGTATGTTAACATTGTTGCAAAAGCTGCACCTACAACATCAAATTTCAAAATTAATACTATGTTCAATACAATATTGATTATAAATGTGCAAATACTCGTATAAAAATTATAATCGATTCTTCCAATACTAAGCAACGTTATACCTTTAGGAGAATACAAGCTCCAACATAGCATACCTACTAAAAGAATTCGAAAATAAGTAATAGAATTAGTATATTTTTCTCCAAATACAATCGGCATAAATATGGGCACTATAAAATAAGTTGCAATAAATAAAATCGACATCAGCATTCGCATGCGTTTTTGATAAGAATTTAAAAGCTCTATGATTTTTTGTTTATTTTGCGACTGCTCAGATAAATAAGGGATCATAATTTGATTAAGTGTATTAGGGATGATCATCATAGAAGTAATAATTAATTGAGCTATCCCATAATAACCTATTTCAGCACTACTTTTGCTCATATAGCTTAGTAAAAGTATATTAAGAGAAATTACAAGCTGTCCCATTAAATTAGTTACAAAAGACACCCCTGAAATACTTAATAGTTTTAAAATATAAACTTTACTAATTTTAATTTCTCTCAATTTTACTAATTTAGCTTTCAATAATGAGAAGCATAAGAAAGTAGCTACTATATTCGAAAATACAATTCCCATCACATAGCCATATAATCCAAAGAAATATGCAGCTAAAGTACTTACTACAATAACCATTACTTTAGTTTTACTTTGGATTTTGGACATAGCATGAACCTGTTTCTGTGATTGTAAATAGAATATAGCAAAAGTATTCATTACTAGAAAAGGCACCTGGATACTGTAAAATTTCATCGCATTGTTTATTTCATTATTCTCCGAAAAGAGACCTAAAAATGCTAGCAGTATTACAACAACTGTAGTAAATAATGAAATAACAATACTAAATTTGAAACCATTCACAAATAAAATATCTTTCTCCTCATCACTGATTTTCTCTGAACATAATTTTAGTATCGCTACATTGATCCCAAGACCTGCAATGAGAATAATAATACCTAGAAAGGATTGAAGAACTTTTATTTTACCAATCTCTTCAACCGAAAGTATCCTTGTTAAAAATATTTGTCCACCAAAACCAGCTATCTGTAAAAGCATATTTGCACTTAATAAATGTAGAAATCCAACTTTTTTAGCCTTTTGCAGCATTGATTTAAAAAGCCTCAATAACTCTCCAGTTTGAAATTTTTCTTTTAATTTAATAATCATTTCTTTTCCCATTCAATCTTCCCCGATTTAAGTATTATGTTTCACTAAGATTTGATTATACTTATTAAGTTCCTTACTAGCTATAATATCCACAGAAAATTGATTTTTAACTCTATCCATTAAATAATCCATATCCTGATTTTCCTGAATTACCTCTACAACTTTCCGTACAAAGTTCTCTTCAAATCTTTCTCCATCACTAACAATATAGTTTTGATCACCAATCGCTTCTGGTATTCCTCCTTGATTACTTCCAATAACCTTGATACCACACGCATGTGCCTCTAAAATTACATTGCCCCAACCTTCATTTCTACTTGGTAACAGCATAATATCCATTAAATTTATGTATTTATTTACTTCGTCCGGATTAATCTTACCCGTAAAATATATATTTAATTGAAATTCTTCACTTATCTTCTTAATTTCTGCTGATAATTTCCCATCTCCTATAATTAAAAAAGATACCTCTTCATGATATGCTTTTTTTATTTCATTAAATATATAAGGTAGTCTATCAGCCCTCTTAACTTCAACTAAATTCCCTACAAATCCAACTACTTTGCCACTCAAACTTAATTGTTCTTTCAATTTTTTATTCTTATTAACTTCTATCGGATAAAAGTTACTTATATCAACACCGTTAGGTAATACTAAATAATTATCTTTATTATAACCGATATTATATGCACTATCCCTTAAGCCTGAACTTACAAAAAAATTGTTAGAAGAGTTGTTTAGTATTTTCAAAGTTTTTCTTCTTATTTTTTTACTATTTCTCGGCAATGTATGAATATCACTCCCGTGTAAAGTTACAGTATAAGGTGTTTTAAAAACTTTATTAAAATAGTATGCTACTCCCCCTTGTGGATAACACCAATGAGCACTTATAAGATCAAATTTTTTAATTTTTTTTCTACTAGATATAATTAAATTTATAAATGTCGGGAAATCCACTCCGAATTTTAATGCAATCTTTCTGAATACAGTATTCTTAATGTATTTATTCTCATATCTAATTCCCTCATAGACAAAATATTCTTCTTTCTTTTTCTTAATTCTTTTGTTAAATAATTTCTTTACTAAACTCATAAAGGCACCATCATAATACTTTAAACAATAAACTTCATATTCATTAAGATATGGTACCAATGATTTTATTCTTTGATGTGTTGCGTTAAATAAGCCTGTTTTATTTCTCTCATCCATATTAACAATAAAAAGAATATTTTTATGAGAATTTTGCACAGGAACACCTCCTATACTCCACAATTAATTTACTATACTAACTTGTAGGATACATTCAAAATTTAAAAACTCTTGTATTTTACTTACTTGTTTCTGTATTTTTTCCATAGAAAAAACACAGAAACAACAAAAATAAAAGAAATTCGGTTCAAATTATATACAAAATATAGGTCATATAAATAACTTATATATTTGAAAAGATAATTTAGAGAGCTACCTACATGCTTTAAAAATATATTTTCAAATTAGAGTAATAGGCTATTTTCTAATAAAAAACAGCCTAAATACTCCACCCTAGATAAATTGCTACAGTAATACTACCACTTTTTGAGCATATTAATTTAGAAATCACTCAAAATAAGTACCCTCTAGTAAGGTATTAATTAATCCATGAATCCTCTAGTATCAATAACTATTTTTTCTTTCAACATATTTTTATCAATAGCTTTAAAAACATCATGATCTACTAACAGTAATATAATATCAGATTTTGTAATAGCTTCTTCTAAAGTCATTAATGTAACATTTTCTCTATCTAAATTTATTGGTAGACTTGTTATATGTGGCTCTACAATACTAATTTCCCCTATATTTAGATTAGATAAATGTTTTACAATCTCTACAGATGGACTCTCACGCAAATCATCAATATTTGCTTTAAAAGCTAAGCCTAAACAAGCAATAACTGGTGCTTTAAAGCGCTCTGCTTTTTCTCTAACTTTATCTACAATATATCCTGGTTTATAATCATTTACTATTCTTGCTGTATGAATTAATTTTGCTTCTTCTGGAGCAGCATCTACAATAAACCAAGGATCAACCGCAATACAATGTCCTCCAACACCAGGACCTGGTTGTAAAATATTTACACGCGGATGACGGTTTGCTAAACGAATGAGTTCCCAAACATTAATATTTAACTTATCACAAATTAATGATAACTCGTTCGCAAATGCAATATTTACATCGCGGAATGAGTTCTCTGTTAACTTCGCCATCTCTGCCGTTCTTGCATTTGTATCAAGGATATTCCCTTTTACAAATTGCTTATAAAATTCTACTGTACGCTTTGTAGATTCATGATCTAATCCACCAATAATACGGTCATTCTCTACTAATTCTCTTAAAATATGTCCTGGTAATACACGTTCTGGGCAGTGTGAAATATAAATTCTACCTTTTTCACCATGTAACCCTTCTGTCGTTGTTAGATCTGGGCGTTCTTCTAAAATCCATTCAGCGACTTTTTCAGTTGTACCAATTGGACTTGTAGATTCAAGAATGACAATATCTCCATTCTTAACAACAGGTGCAATAGTCTTTGCAGCTGCTTTTACGTATGTTAAATCTGGTTTATGTTCGTCTTGAAATGGTGTTGGAACTGCTAAAATAAAAATATCAGCTTCTACCGGTTCTATACCTGCTTTTAACTTTCCACTCTGTACTGCCGCTTTTACTAAAATATCTAAATCCGGCTCATAAATATGTACTTTTCCGCTGTTAATCATTTCGACCGCTTTTTCATTTACATCTACACCATGTACTTGAAAACCTTTAGTTGCTAATAAACTCGCTGTTGGTAAACCAATATAGCCTAATCCCATTACACAAATTTTTTTATCCATTGTTTTTTCAACCTCTTTTTCTCGAAATTTATTTCTTAAGATGCATTATTTGAATTAATCATGACTTGAATTGTTTTAAATATGATTTTCAAATCATAAATAACCCCTCTTTTCTGTATATACTCTAAATCTAGTTCTACCATCTCTTTAAATCCAACACTATTTCTCTCAGTGACTTGCCAAAGCCCTGTACATCCTGGCGTAATAAGTAATCTCTGTTTATCATAAGAAGTATACTCTCTCACTTCTCTTAGAAGCGGTGGACGTGGTCCAACCAAACTCATGTCACCTTTTAAAACATTTAATAATTGCGGTAACTCATCAATACTTGTTTTACGAATAAATTTACCGATTTTTGTAACACGAGGATCATCTTTCATTTTAAACATTGCACCAGATACTTCATTATGTTGTAATAAATCCTTCAACTTCTCTTCCGCATCAGTGACCATAGAGCGGAATTTATACATACCAAATTCTTGTTCATTTTTCCCCACTCGGGTTTGCTTGAATAAGATTGGACCTTTTGGATCTTCTAACTTAATGAGTAGTGCAACGATAAGAAAAACAGGCGAAAGGAAAATAAGACCACATAATGCTCCTACTACATCCATTAAACGTTTCATAAATAAATACAACCATCTTTGATTTACCTCTTCAGCAGCAAGTAATTCTTGTTTTTTTATAGTTTCCTCCGATACCTTTATTAAGGCCACTGCTATCCCACCTCACTTTTTATACATGTACACTTTCTTTTTGTACAAGTTCATTCATATAACTCATCAATTCTTCTTTCAATTCTTCATTTTGAAGTGCCATTTCAATCGTCGTCTTAATAAACCCGAACTTCTCCCCAACATCATAACGAGTTCCTTCAAAGTCATACGCGAATACTCGTTGGATTTCATTTAATCGTTGAATCGCATCTGTCAATTGAATCTCTCCACCAGCACCTGTTTGTTGGTTCTCAAGAAACGTAAAAATCTCCGGTGTTAATATGTAACGACCCATAATTGCTAAATTTGATGGTGCTGTACCTTGAATCGGCTTTTCAACAAATTGACGCACTTGGTAACGACGGTCATTTCGTTCAACTGGATCGATAATACCGTAACGATGCGTCTCATTTTCTGGCACTGTTTGTACACCAATAACTGATGATTGTGTACCTTCATATTGATCCATCAACTGACGTAAGCAAGGTGTTTTAGCTTGCACAATATCATCACCAAGTAATACCGCAAATGGCTCATTACCAATAAATTTACGAGCACACCATACCGCGTGACCTAATCCTTGCGGCTCTTTTTGTCTTATGTAATGAATGTTAATTTTTGAAGATGCTTGTACTTTCTCAAGCATTTCATATTTCCCTTTTTCTAAAAGGTTTTGTTCCAATTCAAAAGAATGGTCAAAATGATCTTCAATTGCGCGTTTTCCTTTTCCAGTTACAATAATAATATCTTCAATTCCAGATTCAATTGCTTCTTCTACAATGTACTGAATCGTCGGTTTATCAACGATAGGTAACATTTCTTTCGGCATCGCTTTCGTCGCTGGTAAAAACCTTGTCCCCAGTCCAGCGGCTGGAATAATCGCTTTTTTTACTTTTTTCAAGTTTTGTCCCCCTAATAAGTATTGTTTTATCTATATGTAACAATAACAAAAACCCTACCTATAGAGTCATTTTTATAACTCCATAGGTAGAGTTTCTATTATAAATAAATTATGGGCATCTAACCCATCCTCACGCCATACTCCCGACGACAAGCGTCTAAGGTAGGCTCGAAATAAAAATTTCTACCCACAGCACGACCGAGTGCCCCCATTGATAACGGTTAGGAGACATCACCAGAGCTCTTCAATTAAAAAATACCAAACAATTTTTTACGACGAATTTGTTCTGGATCTTCTTTATAAATTACTTTTCCGCTAATTAATAAATACGGATTTTCTTTTAAATCGCTCATAACGCTCATTCCAAATTCTTTTCCGATTAACTCGTAGCTTTCTCCTAAATGGAACCCTCTTGATGTCGTGTTATGCGCATCAGATGCGATCATATGCGTTAAATTATGTTCAACGAGTTGTAGTGAGAATTTTTTTATCTTTTTGCCAAACTTCCCTAAAAGACTTCCTGCCGTCACTTGTGTTAATGCACCTTTATTTACAAGGTTATATAACTTATCTGGTCGCTCAATTAGTTCAGCATTACGTTCCGGATGAACGATAATTGGAATCATTCCTTTAACACGTAATTCATATAATAGTTGCTCTGCATAGCGAGGTACATGATTAGATGGAAACTCAATTAATATGTATTTATTCGTTTCGTTTAAAGTAACGATTTTACCAGCTTCATAGTCTTCAAGTAAATCACCATATAATCTGACCTCTTGCCCTGGCAAAATTTTGAGTGGAATATCATGTTGTTGTAGTTCATCATTTAATTGTTTCACTTGATGAATAATAGAAGTACGTTCATTTACATATTTTCCATTTTGATGGTGTGGTGTAGCGACAATTGTGTGAATTCCTTCTTGAACAGCTTTTTGTGCCATCGCTAAACTATCTGTTACTGTTTGCGCACCATCATCGATGCCAGGTAAAATGTGACAATGTAAATCAATCATTCTTCTCATCCTCCCTCTCGTATAAAAATCTTTTTTCCCTTGAATATGAGACATGTCTCATATTCAAGGGAAAAAAGGAGATATGTTCTGGTCATATCTCACTTTTTAATTAGTTTGCACCGTAGTAATAATATGAGCCTTGTTCACTTTCACGATCGTTCAGAACAACGCCTAACAATTTACCTTTTGCAGATTCTAATAATCCTTTTGCCTTTACCGCTGTTTCCTTTTCTGTCGATTCACTACGAACGACAAGAATAGATGCATCACATACATTCGCCATAATTTGCGCGTCTGTTACAGCCAAAATTGGCGGTAAATCAAAAATAACTAAATCATACATGCTATACGCTTGAGCAAGAAGTTCTTGCATCGATTTCGAACCTAATAATTCCGCTGGATTAGGCGGGATTGGGCCACACGCTAAAAAGTGCAAATTATCTACAGCTGTCGTTTGTACACATTTCTCTAAACGTTCACTATGTGTTAATACGTTCGTTAATCCGAAAATATTATCAACTTGGAACATTTGATGCATTGCCGGTTTACGCATATCTGCATCAATTAATAATACTTTTTTGCCTTGTTGAGCGAAAACAACTGCCATATTGGCTGTCGTCGTCGTTTTACCTTCACTCGGGTTCGCAGATGTTACCATCAGTGAATGTAAGTTGGTATCAACAGACGCAAACTCAACGTTCGTTCTAATATTACGATATTGTTCTGAAATTGGTGATTTCGGTTGTTGATGAGCAATTAATTGACGACGTTGACGATGATTTTTTTTCTTTTTAAATAAACTTTTAAGAACCAATTGTCTGTCCCCTCACTTTTCTTGATGATGGAGCATGTGATTTCACGCTTGCTGTTTCTTCATCCATACGTGCTACAATACCTAACACCGGTAAGCCAAGTAAATTTTCTACATCTTCTTCTTTTTTCACTGTGTTATCTAAGTATTCTAGTAAGAATGCAAGACCAACTGCAGCCATTAAGCCAATAACGAAAGCAATTGCTACGTTTAACATTGGACGTGGTTTAATTGGTGATTGATTTTCCCCAACTTCCGCTTTCGATAATACCGTTACGTTATCGACATTCATAATTTTTGCAACTTCACCTTTAAATACATCTGCTGTTGCATTTGCAATATCACGCGCTACTTTTGGATCTTTATCCTCGGCTGTTACAGAAATGACCTGTGAATCTTTTTCATTCGCAACATTAACCTTCTTTGTTAAATCTTGCGCTGTCATATTTAAATTTAATTTTTCATTTACTTGATCTAAGATTACTGGACTTTTAATAATAACCTTATATGTATTCGTTAATTGAATATTTGTTTGAACTTCACCAGCTTGA
Source organism: Bacillus cereus (assembly GCF_025917685.1). NCBI lineage: Bacteria > Bacillati > Bacillota > Bacilli > Caryophanales > Bacillaceae > Bacillus > Bacillus cereus. Next base: position 4,993,042 of record NZ_CP089518.1, read on the forward strand.
ATCATTGCTCCTTCTTGCTTTTTCTGGTTTACAAGAATTTGCGTTGAAGATTGATAGATTGGTGTCATAAAGAAGAAGCTAATGATAGCACTTACTATAGCTGCACCAAAGGCGATTACGAGGATCATTGCTAAACGTTTTTTTAAGATATAAAATAACTCTTTTAAACTAATTGTTTCTTCCATAAGTTCCTCCAACTTTCTAAAATTTGCACATAAGAAAAATTATAACATATAATCTTACATTTCTTTTATTTTAGTAATATCTACGTACGATTGTTATTTGAAAACATATATAATCTTACAAAATAATCTTAAATTTGACAACACATTCCATAAAATTTCCAAAATTTATATTTTATCATATTTTTTATATAAACAAATGAAAAATTTTAAAACAATTCAAAAAAGCCAACAAAATACTTATTGGCTTTAAAATTTATTATATCATACATTTTTTCTAATAATATCCATATCGTTCCTTTTCTTCTCTCTTGTCATTTAGTACAACACCAAGCAGTTTACCAGACGCCTTGTCTAAAATTTGTTTCGCTTTTACTATATTATCTTTTTCTGTTTGTTCACTGCGCACGACAAGTATGACTCCATCACATTTGTTCGCAAGTATTTGGGCATCGGTAACCGCAAGAACTGGTGGTGTGTCTACTAAAATAATATCAAACATGTTATAAGCTTCTAGTAATGCCTTGTCCATTACTCGATTTCCTAACAGTTCCGCTGGGTTTGGTGGTATTGGACCTGACGCCATTAAATATACGTTCTCTACATCTGTTTTTTGAATGCATTGCATTAATTTCGCTTGTCCTGATAATAAGCTCGTTAATCCATTTGAATGATGAATTGCAAATAAGTTTTGTATCGTCGGCTTACGTAAGTCAGCTCCGATTACTAAAACTTTCTTTCCTTGTTGACCGAAAACAACTACTAAGTTTGCAATTTTCGTGGTCTTTCCATCACCTGGATCTGCTGAAGTGACAACGATAGAACGAATATGATTATCTACAGATGTAAATTCAATATTTGTACGAATGTTACGGTATTGTTCTGCAATACGCGATTTAGGCTCCTTATGTGTAATTAATTGTTTTAATGGCTTTCTTTTCTTTCTCCCGAACATGTTCTAGTCTCCTTTTTTAAGTGCGACCTGTTCCCCCTATTTCTATATGCTCGATATACACGCCCATTTCATTCGTAATCGATATATTACGCTTATTTAACGTTTATTTATACTGTTAAATTCGTCCATTATTCCCCATATTTAACCATAACAAGTACCATTCTATTTTGTCCTATATAAAGTCCGTAACAATATGACAATAGCCTCATTTCTTTTATATCTTTATCATTTATCTCAAAAAAGAGATAAATGATAAAGATATACTATGGTAATTCCAATTGGTTTGTATTTTTGCATTTACATCGATATATATCGTAAATAAAAAAACTTCTTGTACAAATACAAGAAGTTTTTTTATTCTATCTATTCTTTTTTATCACCAATTGCAAAAGTAATTTCTGCTTCACATGCAACTTCACCATCTACTGTTGCAATAGCTTTTCCTTTTCCAATTGGGCCACGTACGCGTGTCATTTCTACTTCTAGACGAAGTTGATCACCGGGGCGTACTTGTTTTTTGAAGCGACAGTTATCAATGCCTGCAAAGAAAGCAAGTCTTCCACGATTTTCTTCTTTCTTTAATACAGCAACTGCTCCAACTTGTGCTAATGCTTCTACAATTAACACGCCTGGCATAACTGCATAATCAGGAAAATGTCCATTAAAGAATTCTTCGTTCGCAGTTACATTTTTAATTCCGATCGCTTTCTTACCTTCTTCTACTTCCAAAATTTTATCAACGAGTAAGAATGGATAGCGGTGCGGGATAATTTCTTTAATTTGTTCTATATTTAACATGTAACGATCGCTCCTTTTTCTAAAAAAAGATTGGTCTTACCACTAGGGTATAGTTTATTATCCCATTTTGTTAACTTTTTGTCATTATTAAACGGGGACTACATTATTTAGGGACTTCCTCCTCCCCACCTTAAAATTTTAAGATGGGAAGTTCATCACTCACTATACGAATCGGAACGGAACAATCGTTACATAAATAAGTTGTAAAAAATGCACACACTTTATTCTTAAGAAAAACTATATAACTAATTACTGCTGACACGGAAATAGAAAAAAGTGTGTGCCCATATTAGGGGAAAGAAATATGTATAAAAACATACTTTTCCTTAAGTGTCGTATTCTGCATTATTATATTACATGTGATTTCAAATAAGAAAACCCTAAATATAGTTGAATATATGTATATACATCATATTATCTCTATATTTCTTTATTATCCTTTGATTTTCTTAAAAATAAAAAATATATAAAAATAGAATTTGCACTCCATATACAATGGAAAACCTAGTAAACATAAGCTTCGTGTTCAAATTTCGCTCTGTAATACGCAAGATTTTTTTATTTTTATACTATTTTTTTAAAAACCAACCTTACTTATTCCCACTATAACGAAGAATGAGCCTGAAAACATAAAAAAACAAGTCGTGGACTTTTTTAAGCGTCCACGACTTGGAGTATAGTTCATATTCGTTCTCTTTATTTCAAAGCACGTCTTGGTAGTTTATCGATATTCTCTAACATAATACCTGTACCAACAGCAACACATTGCATTGGGTTTTCAGCAATTAATACTGGTACCTTTAATTCTTCAGCTAGAAGCATGTCGATACCGTGTAATAAAGCTCCTCCGCCTGTTAGAATCACACCGCGGTCGATAATGTCCGCAGATAGTTCTGGTGGTGTGCGCTCTAGTACGCCTTTTGCAGCTTGTACAATGATAGCTGCGTCTTCTTTTAGTGCTTCTGTAATTTCTTCAGAGCATACTGTAATTGTACGTGGTAAACCTGTTACCATGTCACGTCCGCGAATTTCAAGTTCTTCACTACGTGCACCTGGGAATACTGTACCAACTTTAATTTTAATGTCTTCCGAAGTACGTTCTCCGATTAATAGCTTATACTTACGTTTAATATAGTTTAAGATCTCCATATCAAACTTATCGCCAGCCATTTTGATAGAGGAAGAGGTAACAATATCACCCATAGAAAGTACGGCAATATCTGTTGTACCTCCACCAATATCAACAACCATGTTTCCGCTTGGTTGGAAGATTTCCATACCAGCACCAACTGCGGCTACTTTTGGTTCTTCTTCTAAAAATACTGTTTTCCCACCTGAACGTTCAGCAGCTTCACGAATTGCTTTTTGCTCTACAGATGTGATATTTGTTGGACAACAAATTAAAATGCGAGGTTTTGAAAAGAAGCTTTTTACGTCCAATTTGTTAATGAAATACTTTAACATTGCTTCTGTAATTTCGAAATCTGCGATTACACCATCTTTAAGTGGACGAATTGCTACAATATTACCAGGCGTACGTCCCACCATACTTCTTGCTTCTTCACCTACTGCTAATACTTTCCCACTATTACGATCAATTGCCACAACAGATGGCTCATTTAATACAATACCCTTACCTTTAACATGAATTAATACATTAGCCGTACCTAGGTCAATTCCGATATCTCGCGCAAACATTCCCGTCTTTTCCTCCTCGATATTCAAAATCAGGTTACACCCGAATTCTTTTACACCTAATTTCTGATTTTATCATAAATTTAACAGAAACGTAATATTCGCAAAAAGAATTCTTCTGAAAAATATTACCGAATTTGCAAGGAATGTTTGCTTTCTTGTATTTATTGACGTACAGGCTTTTCTGTATCTTCTTTACGATACTTCTGCTTTGTTGCTTCTCCACCTCTTAAATGACGAATAGACTTATGATAATCAAGAATTTCCTTCACTTCATTTGCGAGCTCTGGATTAATTTCTGGCAAACGCTCTGTTAAATCTTTATGGACTGTACTCTTTGATACCCCAAACTCCTTTGCAATTACACGCACTGTCTTTCTTGTCTCCACGATATACTTGCCAATCTTGATAGTTCTCTCTTTGATGTAATCGTGCACACCACTCGCCTCCCTAAATTGGATGTGAGAAGTGTGAAATGAGACTCGCTGCATACGACTAAGAAGTAAATGTGAGTGCTGTTTGTAAGCGTTAAACATTCTTGGATTTATAATGAAATGATTCACGATTTCTCACCTCAAACACTCTCTTTGCTTTGGTTTATACCATTGTATTGCTCGCACTACTGATATATGCTACATGTTCACTATTTTTGCGGACTAAGTTAAGAAAAATTACGTTTTTTTGTGAGAAATACGTTAAAGTTGACAATTATGGCAAAAAAAATGACACCTTTTTATAAAAGGTGTCACTCTTCTCGGTCACAATCTTCTTTCAACAACTGATGGTGGGGAACTTCCTTCTTACCGGCAATATAATAATATAAAGCGAATAAAACAAACAATAAAATAATAGCAATCGACAGAACAGATAAAAATGACACAGTATCCCCTCCCTTTTGTAATATATATTCGAGAATCTCGTCATTTTTCCTTGTTATTGCAACTTTTTTCTCGAAACTAATTATTTTTATATAAAAATGAAAAAATCAGCTCTCTAGTGAGAACTGATCTTTTCATTTTATTATTCTTGTGAAGAAGAATCGTTAGATGATTCTGTAGAACCATTCGTTGATTTTTCCTCTTTTTGAGATTTCTCATCTTGCTTGCTGTTCGTCTCTTTGTCACTAGTTGAACCGCTCGTTGATTTCTCTTCTTTTTGAGATTTATCTTCTGTTTTACTTTCTGGTTTCGTGCTTGTTGACTTTTCTTCTTTTTGAGATTTGTCATCAGCTTTTTTACCAGAAGCATTTGTCGCCTTTGCAGCACCTGCATCAGCTTTAATTTCTGCTACTGATTTATTTAAATAACGCTCAGGGTTCACAGCCACATTGTCTTTACGCACTTCAAAGTGAACGTAAGAACCTGCATCTTTATTCATTGCACTTAGACCTGATTTTCCTAACACTTCACCTTGCGCAACTCTTGCACCTTTTTCTACTTTCACACTACCTAAGCTTTGATAAGATGCTGCTACACCATTTCCACTATCTACTGTTACAACATAACCAAGAAGTGAATCTTTTTCAGCTTTCGTTACTGTACCACTTAAAGCAGCTGTCACATCAAATTCTTTTCCGTTCTTCGCAGCAATGTCGATTCCTTTATTAGGGGAATATGTGTTGTTATAAAAGACAAGTGCTTTTTCTTGTTCCGCCTCTGATGCTGCATCTTCATAGAATTTCTTCTGTACTACTACTTCTGCATTTGCTGCAGCTGGCATTTTCACTACTTCTGAAGACTTTGTTACTGGTACTGCTGGATTTTCCGTTTGTGTATACGGTGTTGCTTGATCTTGGTTCGGAGCTTTCTTCGGATTAGCTCCTTGGAACCATAGTGCAACCATTAAGATTACCGCTGCACAAGCAATATATAGTGCCGGAAACACCCATCTTCTTTGAAATAAATGTACTACTTTTCGCGACTTTTTATTATTTCTTCCTCGCATTCCATCATCACCTCAGCAATCATTTTGAACAATATTCAAACATCCTATACAACCTATAACTAATTACTTTTCGACAAAATCTGTAAAAATATGTATAGGAATTGAAAAATTTCCGAGGAAATGATAGAAAAAGGAAAAAACTGAGCGTTTGAGCTCAGTTTTTAGTCCATTTGTTTCTTTCTATAAATGAAGAGCGTAATAACAAGTACTGCAACTAACCAAATAGTTATGTTCAATAAATTACTAGTAATTGCACTAAAACCTCCACCTTTTATAACACTGCTAACTGCAAGACCGATATGACGAGTTGGTAAATAATCGATTATTTTTGTAACGACTTCATTCTTCACAAACATTCCAATTAAATCACCGAAAAGAAATGTCATTAATATTGGTAATCCAATTGTTGATGTTTGCGGTACATTTTGAGCTAATAATCCGATACAAGTACCAATGAGATTAAATATTAACATTCCAAGAACAAAGATGAGTAATAATAATGCAAAATTACCTTCTAATTTACCTAAAATAAGTAGATTAATAAAACAGATTGCAACTGTAATCATACCTGTTAATGAACTTTTACCAATTAATACTTCAATAGATGATGCTGGTGATAGCATAAGAACACGAAGCGTATTTTTTTCCTTCTCTTCAGCGATAAGCATCGCCTGTACAAAACCTCCAACCATAACTAACGCCATCGCAGTTAACGTACTTGCTCCAACTTCTCTCATATTATCTGAACGACTAAATAATACCGAAAAGACAAGTGGCATTACCAACATAATTAAAGTTTGTGAATTCGTTTTAAAATCCTGTAACTCTTTCCGGAAAATCGCTGAAAATCGTCTCATTGAAAATGTCATTATAGTCCCCTCCCAGTAACTTCAATAAAGATATCGCCTAACGTTGGCTCATGTGAATGAATAGATAGTAATTCGCCCTTTTTCATCCATTCTGAAATGCGTTTTGCACCTAATTCATCTTTTTGCACGACTTCTTTTTGCTTATCTTTTAATACGACTTGTATTTGGTCCTTCGCGTATTGTAAACGCAGGTTTTCCGGTGTATCAAGAGCTACAATTTCTCCGCCGCACAGAAAGGCAATGCGGTTACAAAGTGTTTCTGCTTCGTCCATATTGTGCGTCGTTAAGAAAATCGTCGTTCCTTCTTTATTTAAGTCTTTTAAGATTTTATGAATGTTTTGTACGTTTACCGGATCAAGTGCGGATGTTGGTTCGTCTAAGAAGAGGATATCTGGTTTGTGAAGGATCGCTCTAGCTAATGTGACGCGCTGCTTCATTCCTTTTGATAATTTTTTTACTTGTGTTTTTTTATCATCTAATAGATTCACTTGCGATAGTACTTCATCAATTCGTTCTTTTTTACAATTGTATAAGTCGCAAAATAATAGTAAGTTATCATAGATGCTAAGTCTTTCATATAAGCCGCTATTGTCTGTTAAAATACCGATTCGTTTGTAATCGATGCTACTTGGTCCTGTAATGTCTTTCCCTAACACTTTTACAGTTCCAACGCTATGAAGTAATTGAGAAGTTAAAATCTTTACTGTTGTTGTTTTACCGGATCCGCTCGGTCCAAGGAATCCGAAAATTTCTCCTTGCTTCACCTCAATATTTACATTTCGAAGTGCTGTTTTTTCGTTGAAACTTTTCATTACATCTTTCATTTCAATTGCCAATGTCATTTCGTCATCCCCTTTGTTTTTCTTATATAGATGAAATTCGCTTTCGCAAGTTTCGATTTGGTTGTTTCGCTTTTCTTGACTCAATCATATGAAAAACAAAGGGTTTACGCAGTAAAATACCGGTAAAAGGAGTATTTTTACCGGTGAATGAATCGTATTTTGAGCTTATCGGAGCATTTTTATAGCCCAATTACTCCTTTTAATTCATCCATTCGTCCTTTTGAAAGCGGGATTGAACTTTTTCTTTCGTCATCCAAAATTAAGCTAAAACTGTTACGAGTCCAAGTAATGACTTCTCGTACTCTTTGTAAATTGACGAGGTACGAGCGATGGCATCTAAAGAATCCGAATCCTGTTAATCTCACTTCTAGTTCACTTAATGTTAATGCGCATACGAAATCTCCTTCGCGCACATGAATATGCGTCACTCCATTTTGCGTTTCAATGAAATGAATCTCCATTGGATCCAGTAAAATGATTTTATCGTTCACTTTCGCTGGTATTCTTTCAAGTTTCATTTGCGGAATCATTTGAACTACTTTTTCCTCATCAGCCTCTTCCACTTCTTCTTGCTCGATCTCTACTTTTTTTACACCGTCTTGATTTAATATGTACACATCCTCTGTTAGCGAAAGAGCGTCCGATAAGAAAGATGACGTAATAAAGATCGCCTTTCCTCGCTCTTTCATTTTCATAATCGCTTTCCGAATAATAATCGTACTCTCTGTATCTACATTTTGCTCTGGCTCTTCCAAAATAACTAAATCCGGATTATGAATCATAACTCGCCCAAGATGAAGACGACGTTTCTCTGAAAATGACAATTTTTCTATTTTAACGTTCAACTTATCTAGGAGACCAACATATTGCACTACTTCTTCCATACTTATATTTGATTCATAAAGCCCTAATAAAAACTTGAAGTATTCCTTCACCTTCAAACGGTCATATGCTTCATCTTTCAAAAAACAAAAACCGATGCGTGAATATACTTTCTTTCCAATCGGCTCCCCTTCAAATAACACACTGCCCGAAGAAGCCTCTTCTTCTCCGATAATAATGCGATGCAACACTTTAGCTGTATGGTTATTACACTGCAAAACAACACATTGTCCTTTTTCAACCTGCAGTTCAACTGCCGGTAACTGGTTCGTCTTCCCTAATTGTTTCAACTCCAATAACGCCATTCTGTCTCCCCCAAATGTTTTTATCTAATTATACCAAACAATTAATGGAAAATTATGATATTTAATACAATGTTTTTAAACTGTATCAACAAAGAAGGCTATCCATCAGGATAGCCTTCTCCTCTATTTTTGCTCCACCATATAAGTCTTGAGCTGATCACGAAGTGCTCTTTTCAGGAATTTTCCTACAGATGTTTTCGGAATTTCATTTACAAATAAAATATCATCTGGTATCCACCATTTCGGGAATTCGGCTTCTAATAAAGAATACAGCTCTTCTCTTTCTACTGCTTGTCCTTCTTTTAATACGACACAAGCAACGGGACGTTCTTGCCATTTTTCATGCGGAACTGCCACAACAGATGCTTCTAATACGTTATCGTGTGACATTAAAGCGTTTTCTAAATCTACTGAAGAAATCCACTCACCGCCGCTTTTAATTAAATCTTTCGTGCGATCAGCAATTTTAATAAATCCTTCCGAATCAACTGTAACGATATCTCCCGTATGGAGCCAACCATCTTTCATCGATTCCTCTGTACGCTCATCTTTATAATAGCTACCAGCGATCCATGGGCCTCTTAGACAAAGTTCTCCCATTTCTTCCCCGTCCCACTTAATTTCACCGTCTTGTCCAATCACTTTCATTTCTAGCCCAGGGAATAAATATCCTTGGCGAGAGCGCAAGTTATAATATTCTTCTTTCGGTAAATCGCGTTGATATGATTTCGGACAATTAATTACAACAGCAGGACTTGTTTCTGTCATTCCATATATTTGTCTAAATGCAATTTCATATTTCTCTTCATACGTACGAATCATACTTTGCGGAGCCGCTGATCCACCTGACCATATCGTTTTTACACTACTAATATCATATGGATGCTTTTCAAGTTCTTGTAATAAGCCAATCCAAATTGTCGGCACACCAGCCGTAATTGTTACTTTCTCACTTTCAATTAACTCCGCTAAAATTTCCGGTGTGAAATGCGGTCCTGGTAATACGAGTTTCGTCCCAAACCATGTACTCGCAAACGGTAATCCCCATGCATTAACATGGAACATTGGAACGACAGGCATACAAGTGTCTACTTCTGATATATTCCCGCCATCTGCAAGTCCAAGTGTATAACTATGGAGCGCAATACTACGGTGTGTGTAAACTACACCTTTCGGTTTTCCTGTTGTAGCTGATGTGTAGCACATACCGGCTGGTTCTTTTTCATCTAAATCTTTTACAAACGGAAATGTCTCATCGCCTTCTTCGAGTAATTGGTCATAATGATATGCTGGTGATAGTGTTGTGTGAGGTAGTTTATGATCGTCTGTCATAATAATAAAGGCTTTTATATGCGGGATTTCGTGTTGAATACGCTCTAATATAGGTACCATATCTTCATCGACAAGAATGATTTTATCTTCTGCATGATTAATAATATATGAAATGTGGTCAGCGGAAAGCCTTAAATTAATTGTATGTAACACCGCTCCGATTCCTGGAATCGCAAAGTATGCTTCCAAATGCCTATGATGGTTCCAAGCAATTGTCCCTACTTTATCCCCTTGTTCAATTCCCATTCGATTTAATACACTAGCAAGCCTTCTCGTCCGCTTTGCAATTTCTCCGTATGTTAATGTATGAATACGCGATGCAGTCCGTGAGACAACTTCCTTTTTCGAAAAATATTTCTCCGCTCGTTCCATCATGGATGGAATGAGAAGTGGTACATCCATCATCATTTTTCATTACCCCCTGTTATTATATTTTATATATTCACATAACTGTATTATAACACGCAGTACGCAGAGGAACTTCCATTTATTTCTACAAATAGTGACAAAAAGGACGTTCCGAAATTGAACTTCTGACTGAAGCTATTTTCTTCTTTGTTACGATTGCAATGATAATCGAATTTATATCAACGGAAATTGAGTTATATCGTTCACGACCCCAAATATATCGACTTAACTACAAAATACGACAAAAATAATCTACCTACCAACAAAAGAAAACCGTCCCAACTACCATTTGGGACGGCCTCTTTTACGTTCTACTTTTTCACCATCAATTTTCCTTCATAATCATTCATCGTCTTTATTTCAACGCCTTTATAATAATGAGCGACGATATCTGTATATTTCTTACCTTCCGCTGCCATGCCATTCGCTCCGTATTGGCTCATGCCAACGCCATGACCGAATCCTTTCGTTGTAACGACAATTTTATCCCCCTGTTGTTTCCACGTGAAGTCAGACGAGCGTAAATCTAATTTTTCACGTACTTCTTTTCCTGTTAATGTTTTTCCTTGAAACGCTACATCTTTTACTCGTTTGCCTTCTGTAAGGTCTTTAATATCGCCGACTTTTCCGTCCGCTAGTACTTTCACACCGAGACGTTTTTGAAAGTCAGCTACTGTAAATGTTTGCTCGCTCGTAAATTTTGGAGATGCTTGATCCCACGGACTATCTACGCTTTTCAGGTACGGATAATCATTTCCCCAATAATCAGCTGCATTTTCTGTCCGGCCGTTACTCGTTGAGAAGAAAGAAGCTGAAATTGGTTTTCCATCATACGTTAAAACTTGTCCTGCGGTTTTCGAAACGGCTTCCTCGATTTTCTTTAAATTATTTTCGTAGTTATTACCCCATTGTTTCTTCAATTCTTCTTTGCTTTTGTACACTTGATCTTTCACCGTATCTGTCACGTCCGCATTGTTTTTCTTACCTCCGCTTAGCATGCGCTGGACTACAAATGTTCTCGCTGCTAATGCCTGCGCCTTTAGCGCCTCTATTTCAAAGCTGGCATTCATCTCAGAAGCTACTACACCGGTCACATACTCCTCCATAGGTAATGTTTCTACCTTCTTCTGCTGATCACGATATACAGCAACCTGAACCGCTGTATCCACTTTCCCTGGAGCTGGTATACTTTCTATCGCTGGAGGAGTTTTAGAAGCTGCTTCTTCCCCTACTTTTGCTTTCGCAAACGGAATAACAAGAGCAGCAGGTACAATGATAACGAGCGCTATTAAAAGCGCTACTGTAATGAAAAGTGGCTTTGAAAATTTCATCCTATTCCCCCAATATAAAGTTGGCTTCCTTTCATTCTTATGGAACTATGGACTCTTTTAGAACACGCTTGGGGGTATCGATATAAAGTGAAATTTTAATGCAGTGAAGTTGTACTGACCACAAATAGCGAAATAAAACGAAAATTTTCTAAATATTTTTACTGAGACGTGCATAAGTATAGAATTTCTTGACTATAACAGTAATAGTAAAAAAAATAGCCCCTATGTCAAAAGACATAGAGACTATTTCAATTAAGCGTGAAGATCAGAAACTTCTTGTTCTTTCACTTCTTCTACTTTTTCGTTTACGCGTTCAATAGTTGCACCTAATGCAGCTAATTTCTTATGGAAGTTTACATAGCCACGGTCAAGATGTTTTAACTCTGTTACACGAGTATAACCTTCTGATACTAAACCAGCTAAGATTAATGCTGCTGCTGCACGTAAATCAGTCGCGCCTACTTCAGCACCTTGTAAGCTGTTTGGACCGTTCATAATTACAGAACGACCTTCAATTTTAATATCAGCATTCATACGACGGAATTCTTCAACGTGCATAAAGCGGTTTTCGAATACCGTTTCAGTAATCATGCTTGTTCCTTCAGCTTGTAATAATAATGCCATCATTTGTGATTGCATGTCTGTTGGGAAACCTGGGTGAGGCATAGTTTTAATATCAACCGCTTTTAACTTATCTGGGCCGATAACACGTATACCTTCATTTTCCTCAATAATTTTAACACCCATTTCTTCCATTTTCGCTGTAATTGAGCGTAAATGTTCAGGTACAGCATTTTCAATTAAGATGTCCCCACCAGTAATTGCTGCTGCGACCATGAATGTTCCTGCTTCAATACGGTCAGGAATAATAGGGTGGTTTGCACCATATAATTTATCAACGCCTTCGATACGAATCGTTCCAGTTCCAGCTCCGCGTACTTTCGCTCCCATCGCATTTAAGAAGTTAGCTAAGTCAACGATTTCTGGTTCTTTCGCTGCGTTTTCAAGGATTGTTGTCCCTTTTGCTAATGTCGCTGCAGACATAATGTTTTCTGTCGCGCCCACGCTTGGGAAGTCTAAATAGATTTTAGCTCCTTTTAGTTCTCCGTCTACGTACGCCTCAACAAAACCGTTACCAACTTTTACTTTCGCTCCCATTGCTTCGAAGCCTTTTAAATGTTGGTCAATTGGACGTGAACCAATTGCACATCCACCAGGAAGTGCAATACGAGCACGACCGTTACGTGCTAATAATGGTCCCATTACTTGGACAGATGCACGCATTTTACGTACATACTCAAATGGTGCTTCAATGTTTAATTCTTTAGAAGAATCGATTGTTACTTGGTTATTTTCAAATACGACTTCAGCATTTAAATGACGTAATACCTCGTTAATTGTGTATACATCAGACAAAACTGGTACTTCAGATAGTACATTCTTTCCATCACTCGCTAATAGGGCTGCAGCGATTATAGGTAATACAGCATTTTTTGCGCCCTCAACACGCACTGTGCCGTTCAACCGCTTTCCGCCACGGACGATGATCTTTTCCAAATTATTCCCCTCCGTGTCCTTTTTTCAGTATCTATTCACTCAATACTCAGAAGTTATGATCGGTGTGCCAACCACAATTGTATCTTTGTTGTCTGTAGAACGTATTGCTATTTGCACATTTATTTTCTCTCTATTTATCGAAAGAGCGTCATTCCACTTTTTATTATATGCGGAGACTGATACAAATGCTCTTTCTTCTGTCTGTTCGATCGCTCTTGCTGAAAGATCTTTCAAAACCTGATTGGTTTTATTTTGCAAAACACCTTCAATCTTATCATTCAATACACCTTGAACACAAGTGTAAATTGTAGGTTTTTCACTAAAAATTTTATTCATTTTCTGAACGTACTTCGGGTCCCATTTCGCCCCGCTTACTTCAAATATAATGAAAGTGTTTTCTTTAGTATTTTCCTTAGTCCAAGTTACTACTACTCGTTCTTCATATGAAGAAGATTTTTTATAGGATGTAGCTTTATATCCATCTGGAGATTGTTCTAATTCCCAACTTTCGATATTTGCCTTTTCCTTCACATCGTTTAACAATTTTTGAAACGTATGTATATTAGAAATTGTTTTTGTTTCTCGCGCTAACCATGACCACCGCTCTACTTTTGCATCATTCTTCTCTAAAGCTGCGATCATGCTCTCCATCTTCTGTTCATCGCTTATAGGTTTCATCTCTTTATATCCAACCAAAAATAAAACAACACTCAAGGCAACAATAAGAATGGCTTTAAGCTTCAATCTCATCCCCTCCTATCCCCATTGTTAACGGAGATATGAGGTTCTATACACTTACTTTACTAAATACGTTAAACTCTTTGAATAGCCTAAATAATCAAGGAAAAAGTTACTGACAGATGTCCCAATCGCAATCGTAACTAGGATGAGTAATACTCTCGTCTGCATCACTTTCCCAGACTTCATTAAACGCTCAATGTGAATACCTTGCAAGGCCCACCACGTAATAGTAATAAACAATAAATGCGAAACAATGGCAATCAGTGCTTGTTGCCCTAAAAGTTGTGCCAAAAAATCGACCCCTTTTTGTTTGGCTACTACTTACGTAAAATGTAAAAACGATACCATAATAAGTAGGAGCCACACTTTTTCAAACGCGAATAGGATTCTTACATTTCAAATCGTAATTTCCTCTCAAAAACATATACTTATATATGTTTCCGTTTGCTGTTACTCCAAAATAAAAAGCGCAGAGTACGGACTCTACACCTTTTGTTTTCACTATTGTACCACGTTCCCCAAGAAGAAGAAATCCTTCATTAGTGGAAAATATTCATAAAAGAAATTGTAACCAATCATCGGCATAATCCCTAGTATTACAATCGAAATTGCACAAAGACTCATGACAACCTTTATATTTAACGGTAACCGAAGCCGCTCTTCTGTCTCTCCAGTGCGGAAAAACATTTGCTGTAATATCCGGAAGTAATATACAAATGAAACAACTGTTGTCCCCATCATAATAGAAGCTAATACGTAATGAGCAGGTTCAACATGAAGTGCCCCTAAAAAGATGTTAATTTTTCCGATAAAACCAGCTGTCCCAGGTATCCCAGCTAACGATAAAATAAAGATCGTCATCACTATAGCTGTAAATGGAGATCGCTTGTATAATCCTGTAAAAATCGTCATATTTTCCTTATCATTTTGTAAGATTAATCCATGGATGATTGCAAATACTCCTATATTCATAAGCATATATGCAAGCATATAAAACCACATACTATCCATCGTGAACTGTGATAGCGCCACAAGCGGCACGAGCAAATACCCAGCATGCGCGATACCTGAATAAGCAAATAGACGTTTTACGTTGTATTGCTTTAATGCTACTACATTCCCAACAATCATCGTAATACTAGCTAGCACAGCAATGTATATACTCATACGCCCGTACAAAGATTGTGCATCTCCTTGGATTGCCACGCCTGCAAACACCATAAGAAACAAACGCGTAATGAGTAGAAAACCAGCAATTTTAGAAATCGTTCCGAGAAAAGCAGTGACAGGTGTAGCCGCTCCCTCATACACATCCGGTGCCCACATATGAAATGGTACTGTTGCAATTTTGAATGAGAGTCCAACGAGCAAAAGTAGAAATGCAAGAGCTAACAATAACTGAATGCCCCCGGCCAATCCTTGCGTAAATGCCTTTTGCATTTCCACTATGTTGGTCGATCCTGTAATACCGTATAAATAACTCATTCCAAAGAGCGTAATTGCTGTTCCAATTCCTCCGTTAATGACGTATTTCATCGCCGCCTCATTCGATGCGCGGTTTCTTTTCCGGATTCCTACAAGAATGTAGGAAGAAAGCGACAGCAATTCTAAACCGACGAATAGTGTGATGAAATCAACGCTTGAAGCCATGAACATCGCTCCAAGAAGCGCCATTAACATTAAGTAATAATATTCTCCCTTATCCTCGATAGGATCCTTTTCATCATCGCTCATTGCCATACATAAGACGAGAGCTGCCCCGATTAATAACAACGTTTTAAACCCTTTTGAAAATCCATCTAACACAAACGATCCATTTAAAATATCTCCCGCTGGTTCACTATATAGCGTAATTAATGACACGGCCGCTAATACGACGGCTGCGATTGCACCAATCGCAACGTGCCTATGGTTCAGCTTAAAAAACAAATCACATATGGAAAGAAGGATGGCTGCCCCAAGAATAATGAATTCCGGCACCATCAGATGCCACGACAAGCTAAGTAACGTATTCATATCCATCCTACTTCACCCCCAATGTTTTCAGCGTATTTTGAAGCGGATCCCCTAGTAGTTCTGGCATTACTCCAATTGCGATAATACAAACGATAAGTAATATAACAGGAACATACTCCCACCCATGTATATCAGATTTCGCTTCCCATTCTTTCTTACCAAATGTCACTTGAAGTGTCGCTCTTAATACGTATACAGCGGTTAAAATAATTCCAAGTACACCTACGGCAGCTATAACTGGTTTCCCTTGAAATAAACCGAGAAAAGCAAGGAATTCGCTAATAAATCCAGACATCCCTGGCATTCCAAGCGATGCCATACCTCCCGCTAGGAAGAAGCCGCTAAGCACAGGCACACTTTTTGCGAGTCCACCAAGCGCTGTAATATCTGAAGTCCCAAAACGCTCTTCAATCATGCCAAGTAAGAAGAAGAGCAATGCCGCAATTAAACCGTGAGACACAACCTGGAACAGTGCCCCTTGTATACCTGGTGCATTTAACGCCGCAAGCCCCATTAACACAATGCCCATATGCGAAATACTAGAGTAAGCAAGCACCTTTCTAAAGTCCGTTTGGATGAGTGCTAGAAAGGCCCCGTACAATAAATTAATGACTCCTAAAATCGCAATTAGCGTTGCAAAATCACGAAAATATTCTGGAAATAATCCTTTCCCGAAGCGAATAATACCGTATGCTCCAATTTTCAGTAAAACTCCCGCATGAAGCATAACTACAGCAGGATGCGCTTCTATGTGTACATTGACCATCCAGCGATGCAAAGGGAAAACAGGAAGCTTAATCGCAAAGGCAATCATTATGGCAAGAAACAAGCCGAACTGTAAGCTACTTGAGACAGCCATTCCTCCCCCAGCACCTACACTCGTTAATATTTCTTTAAGCTCCGTAATATTTGTTGTACCTGTTTTCGCAAATAAAACCGAGAAAACGATAAGTAAAATAGCTGATCCGATACCGTTATATATTAAATAACTATATGCAGCCTTTTCACTCGACAATTTCCCCCACTTGCCAATTAATAAAAACATTGGTGGCAAAGTAATTTCAAAGAAGATGAAGAACAGCATTAAATTTTGAGCAGCGAAGACACCGAGCATCCCTATTTCTAGCATGAGTAATAGCATGTAGAATGCTTTCAAATTTCTTTTAATGGAAAATGCCGCAATTGCTGCGAGCATCGCTAGAAGGGCCGTCAGCGCCATCATTACAAGCGATAAACCATCAATACCAATCTCGTAATAAATGGAAAACCATCTCTTATCTACCGCTGCAAAATCCCCAAATTTAATCCATTTCACTTTTTCATCAAATATCGATAAACTCTTTCCTGAAGCGTATGTACAAGCGAGGACGATAGCAATTCCAAATGGAAGCGCCGTTCCGAATAAACCAAGCGCCTGCACTGTACGCGATTCTCGTTTCGGCGTTAATAAAAGCAAGAGAATTCCTAAAAGTGGGGAAAAAATGAAGAACGTTAATAGTAATCCATTCACCGTAAATCCCCTCCCGTATATAACAAAATAATTAGGAGCACTGCGAGCGAAACGACCGTTACAGTTCCGTACACTTGTACATTCCCGTTTTGAAGCCGCGATCCTAGACAGCTCATACCTTTAACCAATCCCGCAATTAAAACTGCAATTCCTTCTACAACGTATACTTCAAATAAGCGAAGCACATGAGCGATTCCTTTCGTAATAGGAAGCACCGTAACATTGTAGAGTTCATCCACATAATATTTTTCTTTCAAAAGGTTATAAAGAGGCGTCCCTTCTCCGCCTGCCCAATCTCTAGAGATAGATTTCTTACCATATATGAAATATGCGAGGGCAATTCCCGCAAATGAAACGAGCGTCGCAACAATCATAATCCAAACAGGTCCATGTACTTCCTGCACTTTGAATCCTACATCTTTCGTAAGCCAATCCCCAAGAAACGTCCCGAACCACGGTGTATTTATATAGCCTGCCACTACCGCGAGAACACCAAGGACAATCATCGGATACGTCATTGTGCGAGGCGATTCATGCACCTCTTCCTTCGTCTTCGTTTCCCCTGTAAAGACAAGAAAGTATAGACGGAACATATAAAATGCTGTTAGAAATGCCGCAATTACCGCTAAAACGAATAGAAAGTAATTGCCATTCATCCAAGTCGCCGCTAAAATTTCATCTTTACTAAAAAATCCGGAAAGAAGAGGAACACCACTAATTGCAAGTGTGCCTATTAAAAACAGTACACCAGTTACTTTCATCTTTTTCTGTAAACCGCCCATTTTATTAATGTTTTGTGTATGGACTGCATGAATTACACTTCCTGCCGCCAAAAACAGTAATGCTTTGAAGAAGGCATGTGTCGTTAAGTGAAAGACACCAGCTACATAACCAGCAGAGCCTAGCGCAAGCATCATATACCCGAGCTGACTAACTGTAGAATAAGCAAGAACCCTCTTAATATCCGTTTGTACAAGGCCGATAGAGGCCGCAAAGATTGCGGTGAAAGCCCCAACGATTGCAACGGTTTGCATTGCTACCGCACTTGCTGAAAATAGTGGGAACATCGTCGCTACTAAATATACGCCGGCTGCAACCATCGTTGCCGCGTGAATAAGCGCCGAAACAGGCGTCGGTCCTTCCATTGCATCTGGCAACCACGTATGAAGCGGAAACTGACCTGATTTCCCCATCGCACCGATAAAAATTAATATCGCCGTTATTGTAATCATAGAAGGCGAGAGGTCACCCGTATGAATCGCTTTAAAGATCGCGTCATATTCAAAACTACCTGCGTGCCAAAAAATTAAAATCATCCCAATAAATAGCCCAACATCCCCAATGCGTGTCATAATAAAAGCCTTTTTCGCAGCAGCCTTCGCTTCTTCTTTAAAGAAATAAAAACCGATAAGTAAAAACGAACCAAGGCCGACTAACTCCCAAAATATATAAAGCTGTAGTAAATTCGTCGATATAACAAGCCCAAGCATTGCAAATGTAAAGAGCCCTAAATATGCATAAAAGGTTGGTAACCTTTCGTCACCTTTCATATAACCTTTTGAGTACACATGTACAAGAAAACTTACAAGTGTAACGATAAATAACATTAAAGCTCCCAATGCGGTAACTTCAAAACCAAATGATATATCTATATCTCCTGCCCTAAGCCATACCCACTTATGCTTCACCGTATCGGATGAAAGCCGTTCTATTAGTACCACTACCGCGGATATAAAAGAGAGAAAGGTAAAGAAAATACCTAGTACACTACTTCCCTCTCTAATTTTCTTCCCGAACACAATAAGTAACACAAACGAAACAAGCGGGAAAAGCGGTATGAGCCATGCATAATCGATCATTGTTTCCTTCCCCCTTTTCGGTCACAATGCTATCCTTTGAGCGTATCCATCTCATCTACATGAACTGTCGGGCGATTACGGTACAAAGCAATCAAAATTGCAAGCCCTACCGCTGCCTCCGCTGCCGCTACAGACATCGTAAACAGCGAGAAAATTTGCCCTGTTAAATTCGGGAATAAACCTAATTTACTAAAGGCCACTAAGTTTAAATTGGCAGCGTTTAGCATTAATTCGATACAAACTAATACAATCACTGTATTCCGCTTTGTTAAAGCTCCAAATAAGCCGATGCAAAACAAAATAATCGCAAGTGTTAAATACGCAGAAGCCGGAACGCTACTCATGGGAATCCTCCTCCCCCTCATCCTTCTTCGCAAGGATAATCGCTCCTACAAGTGCTACAAGTAAAATAACTGAAGTTAACTCGAATGGAATAATATATTTTGAATAGAGAAGTGTACCGATTTGAAGTGTGTTGTTTTCATGAAGAGGTAAACTTCCTTGTGTGCTTTGATTTGAAAAATCGATACTATTAACAGCGAAATACATAACTGCTCCAAATGCTACAACCGCAAAGAAGATAATCCATTTTCGAAGAGTAAGACGCGATTCATTTTCCGCGTTATGTTTCGTTAACATAATGCCAAAAATCATAATAATAGTGATCGCACCAGAGTAAAGTAAAATTTGTGCAACACCGATAAACTCGGCTGATAAAAGAAAGTACAAACCTGCAATGCTGAGGAATGTAAGAACGAGAGCTAGCATCATATGCATGACTTTCGTTAAGTTCAACATAAGAACACCGCCGATAATCGCAGACAAGGATAGGATAAAGAATGCTACAAACTCGCCATTCATGCTTTATTCTCCTTCCTGACGTTCTCGTCGTTTTCGTCAAGCCACTGCAAATTTTTAAATAAATCATCACGTGAATACTCTGCGAGTTCGAAGTTATTTGTCATTACAATTGCCTCTGTTGGGCAAACTTCTGTACATAAATCACAAAGAATACAAATTTCAAAATTAATATCGTACGTGTCGATAATTTTTCCTTTTTTCGTAGGATCAGGATGTTTTTTTCCCGTTAATTGAATGCAATCTGTCGGACAAATATTGGAACACTGATTACAAACAATACATTTCTCTGGATAAAACTTTTGAATACCCCGAAAGCGATCTGGTAATGGCAACGGCTGATTCGGATAATCATACGTCACCTTTTTCTTACTCAAATTACTAAGCGTATATTTTAAACCTTTAAATAGTCCTTTCATCTCTTACTGGCACCCCCTTTATAGATTAGAAGAATAACTCCTTAATCAATGCCGTTAAGAAAATATTTGCAAGTGCAATTGGCAATAATACTTTCCAGCCAAACTCCATTAACTGGTCACCTCTTATACGTGGGAACGTAACGCGGAACCAAATTAATAGAAAGACCACACTGCTGAATTTCAGAGCAAACCATACTGCTCCTGGAATAAATCCAAGGAACATAACTGGATTCCATCCGCCTAAAAAAAGCACTGTAATTAAAGATGCCATCCCGAAGAAATACACATACTCTGAAAGCATGAAAAACGCCCAGCGAAACCCTGAGTATTCCGTATGGTATCCCGAAACAAGTTCTGACTCCGCTTCGGGTAAATCAAATGGCGTCCTATTTAACTCTGCAACTGCAGCAATTAAGAAAACGACGAAACCGATCGGCTGCGCGAAAATGTACCATACCTTCTCTTGCGCCGCTACAATCTCATTTAAATTAAGGCTACCAGCTAACAAAACGACGCCAATTACACTCATCACAAGTGGAATCTCATAAGAAATCATTTGCGCTGCTGCGCGCATCCCTCCTAGAAGGGAGTATTTATTATTCGATGCCCATCCCCCGGTTACAACGCCGATCGTCGTAATCCCAGAAACAGCAATGTAATACAGTAATCCTACACCAATATCCGCGAACTGAAATTTATCAGTAAACGGGATAACCGCAAGTACCATAAATGCTGGTGCGAAAGCAATAACAGGCGCTAATATAAACAACGGTTTATCTGCAGCCTTCGGAATGCTATCTTCTTTTAATAATAATTTCAAAACATCAGCTACCGTTTGTAATAAACCGAACCGGCCCCCAACTTGGTTTGGTCCAATCCGCCCTTGCATAAATCCCATCACTTTCCGTTCTGCCAAAATACCGTATGTAACGAAGCCAAGGACTGCAAATAATAAAAGCACGGCTAATCCGAAAAAAATGAAGAAATTCTTCCAGCTTGAAGGTGATTGTAAGAGCGTCTCAATCATTAGCCGTCAACCTCCCCAAGTACAATATCAACCCCACCTAAAATCGTAATTAAATTGGCGATGTTTTCACCTTTCAATAACTTCGGTAAGATTTGCAAATTATAAAAAGATGGTCTGCGGAATTTCAGACGGTATGGCTCTTTCTTTCCATCACTAGCAATATAACAACCAATCTCTCCCCGCGGTGACTCTATACGGACAAATGCTTCTCCCTTAGGTGCTTTAATAATTTTCGGCACTTTTGCCAGCACGGCTCCATCTTTTGGGAACTGCTCAGCTGCTTGCTCAATAATTTTTAATGACTCCTCAATTTCTTTCATCCGGCAAACGTAGCGATCCCAGGCATCCCCCACACTCCCAACAGGAATGTCAAAGTCAAAACGATCATAAATAGAATACGGCTCATCTTTGCGAAGATCAAAATGAACTCCCGTGCACCGCAAATTCGCTCCGCTCAGAGAGTACGAGATCGCCTCTTCCGCGCTATATATGCCAACGCCTTTCACACGATTTAAGAAAATTTCATTTCCGCTAACGAGGTCGTGATACCCTTCCAATTGCTCTCTCATATACGGAACAAACTCTTTCACCTTCTCAATCCAGCCGTCCGGCGCATCCCACTTCACGCCGCCGACTCTCATATAGTTGAAAGTAAGCCTTGCACCGCACAATTCATTTAATAAATTTATAATCATCTCTCGTTCACGAAATGCGTATAAAAACGGACTAACCGCCCCTATATCAAGCAGGTTCGTTCCCCACCAGACGAGATGACTTGCAACCCTTCCCAGCTCCATCGCAAGCACACGTAAGTATTCAGCACGCTCCGGAATCTCAAGTCCCATCATCGTCTCTACAGCATGGCAAATGACGTAGTTATTCGTCATCGCTGATAAATAGTCCATTCGATCTGTATACGGGATAATTTGTGTATACTGCAAGCTCTCAGCAATCTTTTCTGTTCCGCGATGCAAATACCCGATAACTGGTGTAGCCTCTTTAATAATTTCCCCGTCAATCTTAATTACAAGCCGAAACACACCATGTGTACTCGGGTGCTGCGGTCCAACATTTAAGAGCATCTCCTCCGTACGGATCACAAGCTACACCTCCACATCATACGGTTCATAATCTTTCCTAAGTGGATACCCTACCCAATCATCCGGCATTAAAATGCGAGATAAATTAGGATGACCTTTAAATACAATACCTAGCAAATCATACGCTTCACGCTCCGGCCAATCTGCCCCTTTCCAAAGCGGCGTCACCGATTCTACTTGCGGCGCTTCCCTATCCAGTTTTACCTTCACTGCTACTGACTGCTTCTTTCCATATGAAAATAAATGAACATATACTTCCATATGTGTCACAAAATCCGTCGCATGTAGCTCTGACATATAATCAAAAGCAAGTCCCTCATGCAATCGCATTAACTCCATCACTTCATAATATTTTGAAGGCTCCACCACAAGAGTTGGAACATCTTTTGAAAGCTTATTAATATAGGAATCTACTAATGCATATTCCCCTACCTTCTCCTTAACAACCTCCACATATTGATTTAAATACGGTTGGTTAACTGATGGTTCTTCCTGCTGCGGTTCATCTTCTATCTTATTTACAGCTCCCTTTGCTCTTGCCGCAGCAGCGGCTTTCGCTTTCGCGGCTGCAATAGCCTTTGCTTTTTCATCTCCAGAATCTCCATCACCTTGCGAGGATTTTGCTTTCGCCAGTGCCGCTGCTTTTGCCTTTGCAGCTGCTACAGCCTTTGCCTTCGCTTTTGCTTTTTCTTCGTCCGTTACTTCTTCTGTTCCTTCTCGCTTTTGCTTCGCTAGTGCCGCTGCTTTTGCCTTCGCTTTTGCTTTTTCTTCATCCGTTACTTCTTCTGTTCCTTCTCGCTTTTGCTTCGCTAATGCCGCTACTTTTGCTGCTGCGGCCTTTACCTTCGCTTTCGCTTTTTCTTCGTCCGTTACTTCTTCTGTTCCTTCTCGCTTTTGCTTCGCTAATGCCGCTGCTTTTGCTTTTGCGGCTGCTGCGGCCTTTGCCTTTGCTTTCGCTTTTTCTTCGTCCGTTACTTCTTCTGTTCCTTCTCGCTTTTGCTTCGCTAATGCCGCTGCTTTTGCTTTTGCAGCTGCTGCGGCCTTTACCTTCGCTTTCGCTTTTTCTTCGTCCGTTACTTCTTCTGTTCCTTCTCGCTTTTGCTTCGCTAATGCCGCTGCTTTTGCTTTTGCGGCTGCTGCGGCAAGACGTTTTGCTTCTTCTACATTAACTTCTTTATTTTTTGGTAGCGCTTTCTCTTTTTCTCGATGTTCTCCTTCAAGTTTAGACATTTCTGTCTCATGTTTCGCGGCAAGACGTTTTCGCGCTTCCTCTTTCGCATGACGGGCTGCTTCTCTCTTCATACTTTCTAAGTCTTTATTTGGATCACTCATTTATTCGTCACCTGCTTCCCTGTCTTCGCCTCGTAACGAATTTTTTCTTTTAATTTATTAATTCCATAAATTAAAGCAGCAGGGTTTGGTGGGCATCCAGGAATATATACATCAACTGGTACAATTTGATCTACACCTTTCACAACCGCATACGAATTCACATACGGACCACCGGCTGTTGCACAAGATCCCATCGCAATTACCCACTTTGGTTCA
Organism: Bacillus cereus; assembly: GCF_025917685.1. Lineage (NCBI taxonomy): Bacteria > Bacillati > Bacillota > Bacilli > Caryophanales > Bacillaceae > Bacillus > Bacillus cereus. Next base: position 5,017,220 of record NZ_CP089518.1, read on the forward strand.
GGCATTTGATCATATAAGCGCCGAACAATAGGCGCCATTTTCTTCGTTACCGTTCCTGACACAATCATGACATCCGATTGTCTTGGTGACGTCCGAAAAAATGACCCAAATCGATCTAAATCGTAATGTGATGAACCTACCCCCATCATTTCAATCGCACAGCATGCCAGTCCAAATGTCATCGGCCATAAAGAGTTGCTCCGTGCCCATCCCTTGAGCTGTTCCAATGTAGAAAAAAAGATATTCCTTTCTAATTCCGCTCGCTCCTGTGGGTGTAATTCCTCAAAATTTATAACCATTGTAACACCTTCTTTTTCCAAGCATACGCTAATCCAACCAACAACATCACAACAAAAATGAGCATTTCAATCAGTGCAAATAAACCCAGCTTGTCATACGCAACAGCCCATGGATATAAAAATAAAGTTTCTACATCAAAGATGACGAACAATAAAGCAAAAATATAATAACGAGCATGAAATCGAATATTCGCATCATGAAAAGGCTCAATTCCACTCTCATACGTCGTCGCTTTCGCTGCACTCGGTTTATTTGGACGCAGCATTTTCCCTAATGTAAGAGCCACTACCGGCAGCAATATACCTAATAGCAAGAAAATCAAAACAATCATATAACTATTTTCATATACACTTGCCATTGTGAAACCCTCCCCCCTGAATTAAGAACAAGTTCACATAGTAAACAATATGTCTTACTTGCATCATTTATTATTTTTAAATTTTTCTAAATAATGCAACTATTTTAATCATTATAGCAAACTTCAAATTCCTATGTCGATATATTGGGAACAGAAACAACAATTAATACTTACTAAACAAAACTATTTTTACAACTCATTATAAATGTGTAAAATAAATATAGAAATTCTATATATTTTTCAAGCAATCCTAAAAAAACATAAACTACAAAAGGTGGCTCTTATGTATATACAGTGGGTGATATAAATGACAAAACAAGCACACGTAAGTATTCTTATAAGCATTTCATTGTTGTATATAGCTATTCATTACGTATCAATGTCCTTTTTATATGAGTACACACTCCCATTTCAAATATTAACTAGCATCAGTACCATATTAATTGATATTACAATTTGCAGTTATATCTTTTATTTTTCAAATGTAAAACAAGGGTTATCTCGTTTGTTTTGGATAACATTAACTATCGGATCCTTCTCTTATTTCATTGGTGATATAGTAGTTGCTTATCAACGCTTAATTCTGCATGACTACTATACATTCGTTGATCCATCAGACTTTTTTTACTTATTATGTTTAATTAGCTTTGCATTTGCCTTTCTATATGAAATTATTTATGACCGAAACTTATTGGAACAGCTTTCTACGATATGTGATATTTGTATTATTGTTACAGCTCAATTTACTCTAAGCTACTATTTGCTTATTGAAAGAACCATTCATATTTTCACAACATCATATATCGACATGTTTGTTCAACTCACGTATCCAATGGCTGATTTACTCTTTCTTTTAATAGGAATCAATCTTTTATTTAGACCATTATTCTTACTACCAAAACAAGTTGGTGCTCTTCTTGGCAGTGCTTTAATTTTGTATGCTACTACGGATGCTATTTATGCTTATATAAAATACTTCCAGCCTGAGTACTCTATGTTCACAGTTTCTCCATTCTATCAAGTAACTTTAGTATTGGTAGCAATCGCTTGTATACTTCACACAAAAGAGCCTGAAAAACAAGAACAAGTATTACTAACACCTCAATTGGGTGAATCAATCCGATTATCATTACCGTATATTTCTGTAGTGATGCTTATTGTTTTTATATTGGTCGAAAATGTTTTTGCACCTATCGTAGTAATTGGACTGATGGTAACTTTCGCCTTCGTTCTCATACGCCATATGTTAGTCCGAAGACAAAATAAAATATTATTACTAGCACAAATGCAATTCAACTTGGAACTCGAGAAACAAATTGAACTACGTACAGAAGATTTAGTAGAACAAAAAAATGAGTTATATCATAACCAACAAATGTTTAAATCTTTATACGAGCATCATCCAGATCCAATTTTCACATTAGATTTGTACGGTAATTTTCTAAATGTGAACAACGCTGGAACTACTTTACTCGGTTATCAAACGAATGAATTATTAAACCAACCATACTATTCACTTATGTATGAAGAAGATTTGGAAGAGATCATTAATGCCTTTCATCACGTAAAAAAAGGGAACTCTATTTCTTTAGAAATACGGGCATATCATAAAAATAGAGATATTTACTATTTGCATGTTACAGCTGTTCCCATCTTTTTAAAGGAACATATTTCTGGAGTTTATTTAATGATTAAAGATATTACAGAAAGCAAGCAGCAACAAGAACAAATTAATTTCCTAGCATATCACGATACTTTAACGGAACTTGCAAACCGCCGTTCATTTCATCAGCAATTAGAACAAGCAATTGCACGAGCAAAAATATCAAAAAGACCTTTTGCTGTTATGTTTCTAGACCTAGATCGCTTTAAAGTTATTAATGATACCCTTGGTCACCGGGTAGGAGATCTCCTATTAATTGCAGTAGCAAAAAGGCTCGAACGAATATCGACACAGAATATGAAACTTGCTCGACTAGCTGGGGATGAGTTCACAATCCTTATCGAAAATTATAACAAAAGAACAGATGTAAAAAGGATAGCTGATATGATTGTAGTAGCCATGAACGAACCATTCGAAATCGAAAATCAACATTTACACATCTCACCGAGTATCGGGATTGCCATATACCCTGAAGCAGGCGAAGACCCACTGTCTATTTTGCAACATGCCGATATGGCCATGTACGAAGCAAAAAATAAAGGAAAAAATCGTAGCTCTCTTTACACGAAAGAACTATATAAGAAAATGGAACGAAAAGCTCGAATCGAAAAAGACTTGCCACTCGCTTTAGTAAACAACGAATTTTATCTCGTCTATCAACCCCAAATTGATACGACAACAAATAAAATTATCGGTGCTGAAGCATTAATACGTTGGAAACATCCACTATTAGGTGACATCTCACCATGCGAGTTCATTCCAATTGTAGAAGAGACACCACAAGTCGTTCCGCTTGGACATTGGGTGTTAAGAGAATCTTGTCGTCAACTAAAAATATGGAAAAGTTTTGGATATACAAACTTAAAAATGAGTGTCAATTTATCAGCGAGAGAATTTCAACAAAATCAATTAATCGAAAATATTTCACGAATACTAAAGGACGTTGAGATTGACCCAAAAGATGTAACACTTGAACTAACAGAACGAATTGCGATGATTGATGAAAAAGAAACATTATCTAGACTAAAGCAATTAAAAGAATATGGTATTCAAACGTCCATCGATGACTTCGGTACCGGCTATTCTTCTCTTGCTTATTTATCAATTTTCCCTATCGATACATTAAAAGTACCAAAAGAATTTACACAACTAGCCGATCATCGACCTGAAGAAAGAGCCATCGTTTCCACTATCCTTTCTCTGGCAAATACTTTAAATCTCTCCGTCGTTGCTGAAGGAATTGAAACAGAAAAACAGCTTAAATTTTTGAAGAAAAATAACTGTAAATACATGCAAGGTTACTATTTCAGTAAACCTCTAACAAGTAAAGAATTTATAAGATTTCTACAAAAAACACCCAGTATGAACCAATAGTTCACACTGGGTGTTTTTATTCCGCTATTTGCGGGCGATGAAACTTTATAGTGTTGGAATTTTTTTCTCGTAATATTCTTCTGCAATCTCTTCGTAAAAAGCTGCTGACGTAGTATAAAAATATGGGATTAACCATAAAAATCCAATCCCTAATGTAATACAACTCAATATAAACCAACCAATAAAACTTAAACATAAAATGAAATACTCCATTTTATGTCCGTCCATCATACGACGGCTTTCTGTAATAGCTTGATTTATGGAATACTCCGGATGATCATTTATTATAAAGTACGTCATTGCATAAGAAAATGATTTAATAATACCTGGAATAATAAATAGTAAGCACCATAAGAAAATATAAATGTTTACTACTATATATAATAAAAATGACTTTATAAACTTACTTCCTTCTGTAAACCATCTGAATATATGCCCAATACGCGCTTCTTTTTCACGAATTAAATGTAGCGCTAAATAATAGCCACCTAGCGTTAATGGACCTACCAGAAATATTGTAATAACGTCTACTGTAAGTGAGTTATTTACTTCTTTCCAATCCCAAACCTGAGAGAAAATGAAATCAATACTAAAACTAAAAGCTGACATAAGAATCGAAATAAGTAATGTTGCCCCAACAGCTAATCCCCATTTTCCTTCTAGTGAGTCCAGCGCTTCTCCTTTTAAATCACTAATCATACTTAGCCTCCTATACGTAACAATTCTATTAGTATAGCATGTTCCTACTGCAATTCACCTTTTGCAATATAGCGATAAAAATGCGCTGTCGTTGTACCTACATATGGACTAAGCCAAAGAAATCCTATTCCAAGAGTAAAAATCGCTAAGATAGCCCATCCTATGAAGCTAAGCCATAAAAGAAATAAATCTAGTTTATGCCCCTTCATAAGGTTCTTACTTTCTTTCATCGCCTGCGAAACGCTATATTCTGGTTTTTCAACCATCACATAATACGTCATCGAATATGAAAAATACAGAACAGCGATTACAATGATCGAAATAGCTAGTAAAACAAAGAAAGCGATTATGAAAGATGGGTTGGCATTCTCATCCAAAAAGCCTAATATCCCAAATACAATCATTCCAAGCATCGGAACCCACGTACCTGTATATAACAAAAGTGCAAGCATAGCCCACATTGTTTTCATCATTCTTTTAAAACCACGAAATCCTTCAAATAAATAATCTACTCTAGCATCTTCTCGTTTACTTATTTGTAGAAACACATTCGTATAACCGTATGAAGTAATACCATAAGCTGCAGAACCTAAAATTATCATAAGGCAATAAAAAATCCCAAACGTAACACTAGCTCCAATTGACATCGCTCCTTCTTCAATTGAACCAGTTGAAATAGTCACTAAAAGAAATATTATAACTCCTGGAATTAATAGTATAAGCATTACAGCCATTGAAACGACGTAACTTATAATATGATATAAAATCGTCGATCCAACACCTAAGCCCCATTTCCCCTTCAAGGAATGTAATGTTTCTTGCTTCATTTCACCGATCATTTGTTCATCTCCTTTATAAAATATAAATTGCTCTATATTCTCCACTTATACAAGCAATGACATAATTATACCATTTTGTTAATTTATTCATAAACAACAAAAAAATCCGTGAAGGCGAAGCCCTCACGGATTTTTATTTCATATCGGAAACGTTTAAACGGTTCACAGCACGCTGCAAGGCCATTTCTGCACGTCTAAAGTCAACATGTGCTTGTTTATCTTGCATACGTTGCTCAGCGCGACGTTTCGATTCATTTGCACGATGGATATCGATATGGTTTGCTTCTTCAGCAGATGATGATAATATAGTTACTTTATCTGGACGAACTTCGATAAAGCCACCACTTACTGCTACATAATCAGTGTGCCCACCATTTTTCAGACGAACCGCACTAATTTTTAATGGTGCAACAGTTGGAATGTGACCTGGTAAGATCCCCATTTCCCCACTCTCTGCTTTTACGCTTACCATTTCTACTTCTTTTTCGTAAACCGGTCCATCAGGAGTTACAATACTGACTGGAAATGTCTTCATAATTCGTCCCTCCTAAGGCCTTACGCCATCATTTTCTTCGCGTTTTCAATAACTTCTTCAATGCTACCTACTAAGCGGAATGCATCTTCTGGAAGGTCATCATATTTTCCTTCTAGAATTTCTTTGAAGCCACTAACTGTATTTTTTACAGGTACATAAGAACCTTTTTGACCTGTAAACTGCTCAGCTACGTGGAAGTTTTGAGATAAGAAGAATTGAATACGACGAGCACGATGTACAACTAACTTATCTTCTTCAGATAACTCATCCATACCTAAGATAGCGATGATATCTTGAAGCTCTTTATAACGCTGTAAAGTTTGCTGTACTTGACGAGCTACTTCATAATGCTCTTCTCCTACGATTTCTGGAGAAAGTGCACGAGATGTAGATGCTAATGGATCTACGGCTGGGTAAATACCCATTTGTGTTAAACGACGCTCTAAGTTTGTTGTTGCATCTAAGTGAGCGAACGTTGTAGCTGGTGCTGGATCCGTATAGTCATCGGCTGGTACATATACCGCTTGGATAGACGTGATAGATCCTTTATTTGTAGATGTAATACGCTCTTGTAATTGACCCATTTCTGTTGCAAGTGTTGGTTGGTAACCTACCGCAGATGGCATACGACCAAGAAGGGCAGATACTTCAGAACCTGCTTGCGTGAAACGGAAGATGTTATCGATGAACAATAGTACGTCTTGTCCTTGCTCATCACGGAAATGCTCAGCCATTGTTAAACCTGTTAATGCAACACGTTGACGTGCTCCAGGTGGCTCATTCATTTGTCCGAATACCATCGCAGTTTTCTTGATTACGCCAGAATCGCTCATTTCATGGTATAAGTCATTACCCTCACGAGTACGCTCACCTACACCAGCGAATACAGAGATACCACCGTGTTCTTGTGCGATGTTATTGATTAATTCCTGAATTAATACCGTTTTACCTACACCGGCACCACCGAATAGACCGATCTTACCACCCTTAATGTAAGGAGCAAGTAAGTCTACTACTTTAATACCAGTTTCAAGAATTTCTACTTTAGTAGATAATTCTTCGAATGCAGGTGCTTGGCGGTGAATTGGATCACGGTGTACATCCGCAGGAAGTTCACCATCTAAGTCAATTGCATCACCTAATACGTTAAATACACGACCAAGTGTTGCATCACCAACTGGTACAGAGATTGCTTTACCAGTATCTTCTACTTCTGTGCCACGAACAAGTCCATCTGTGGAAGACATTGCAACTGTACGAACTGTGTCATCACCTAAATGAAGTGCAACTTCAAATGTTAAGTTAATGTTTGCTCCGTTTTCGTTGCTTTGTTTTACCGTAAGGGCGTTGTAGATTTCTGGTAGCTTTCCGCCATCAAACTTAACGTCTACAACCGGACCCATGATTTGCGTAACGCGCCCTTTATTCATCGGGTTCCCTCCTAGCTTTCTTTTAATTAGCCAACTTTCTAAGAGAAGTCGACTTTTAATTTTTTATTAGTTTATAGCTTATGCGACTCTTTTGACAGAGCCGCTTCCACTTTTTATTGAATCTAGCTCCGGTGGCTAGAAGGGTCGGTCATTTCACCCCTTCCTACGAGGCAAAGAACGCCTCTTTGTCAGGAGTTCCAATGCCCTCCCCTTCTGGGCAAGCCACCTACGCTTTTTAATACTATTCTAACGCTGCTGCTCCACCAACGATTTCCGTAATTTCTTGCGTAATCGCTGCTTGACGTGCACGGTTGAATGAAAGTGTAAGTGAATCGATAACTTCCATTGCGTTGTCTGTAGCACTCTTCATTGCTGTCATACGCGCCGCGTGTTCACTTGCTTTACCGTCTAGTAATGCACCGTACACTAAGCTTTCTGCGTATTGTGGCAATAATACTTTTAAAATTTCTTCTTCAGAAGGTTCGAATTCATAAGCTGTCGTCGGTTTGTCAGACGCCACATCAGTAAGCGGTAAAATTTTATTTTCCGTTACTTCTTGTGAAATTTTACTTACGTAATGGTTGTAGTAAATGTACAGCTCATCATAAGCACCATCTGCGAACATCGCAATTGCTCGAGAAGCAAGATCTTTAATATCAGTAAATGATGGGTGGTCAGATAATCCAACTACTTCATCAATGATGTTAAAGCCGCGACGTTTTAAATAATCACGTCCTAGTCGTCCAAGCACAATAATTGAATATTGGTTTGAATCCATATTATGACGTTCACGAACTACGTTACTTACCGTACGTAATACGTTACTGTTATAACCACCTGCTAGTCCGCGATCAGATGTAATAACGATGTACCCTGTACGCTTTACAGGACGCGCATTTAGCATTGGGTGATTAATCCCTTTACTTCCTTGCGCAATGCTCGCTACTACTTCTTGAATCTTTTCCATATACGGAACGAAAGATTTAGCATTTTGCTCTGCACGGTTTAACTTAGATGCAGATACCATCTCCATCGCTTTCGTAATTTGGCTCGTTTTCTTTGTCGAGGTAATCTTCGCTTTTATATCGCGTAAAGATGCCACAGGTTTTCACCACCTTTTTTCCAGAAGTTGGCACGATTAGTAAGAATCCTCTTCCTAATCTACGTTGCAAGATATTCTTGCTCATGATTGAAGGAAAAGAATAGGTGCACCTACTCTTTTCCTTTACATAACCGTCAGCAATCTCAAATCTTGAGATGCCTTATATATATACTATCTAGCTCCAGCGGCTTGAATGCTCGGTGGCTTCACTTCTTCCCCCTCACATTCAGAACGAGCCGCTTCCACTTTTATTATTCAGAAGCTACGAATACTTTTTTAAATCCGTTAATTGCTGCTGCAAATTTGTCGTCATCCGCAAGTTTCTTAGTTGTGCGGATTTCTTCTAATAAGTCAGTCGCATTTGAATCTAACCAAGCATGGAATTCTTCTTCGAAACGAGTGATATCTACTACTGGGATATCATCTAGGAATCCACGTGTTAAAGCGTAAAGAATGATAACTTGTTTCTCTACACGTAACGGTTTGTGTAATCCTTGTTTTAATACCTCAACTGTACGAGCACCACGGTTTAGTTTCGCTTGTGTTGCTTTATCAAGGTCAGAACCGAACTGAGCGAACGCTTCTAACTCACGGTAAGATGCAAGGTCAAGACGAAGTGTACCTGATACTTTACTCATTGCTTTAATCTGAGCAGATCCACCTACACGAGATACAGAAGTACCCGCATCGATCGCTGGACGTACGCCAGAGAAGAATAGGTCAGATTGTAAGAAGATTTGTCCATCCGTAATCGAGATTACGTTTGTTGGGATGTAAGCTGATACGTCCCCTGCTTGTGTTTCGATGAAAGGTAGTGCAGTTAAAGAACCGCCGCCTCTTGCATCACTTAATTTTGCTGCACGCTCTAATAAGCGAGAATGTAGGTAGAATACATCCCCTGGATATGCTTCACGACCTGGAGGACGACGTAATAGTAATGAAAGCTCACGGTAAGCCGCTGCTTGTTTTGATAAGTCATCATATACTACTAATACGTGTTTACCATTGTACATAAACTCTTCACCCATTGTTACACCAGCATAAGCAGCTAAGTATAATAATGGAGCTGGTTGAGAAGCTGATGCAGTTACAACGATTGTGTAATCTAATGCACCGTGCTTACGTAGTGTTTCTACTACGTTACGTACAGTTGATTCTTTTTGTCCGATAGCTACATAGATACAAATCATATCTTCATCTTTTTGGTTAATGATTGTATCAAGTGCAACTGCTGTTTTACCTGTTTGGCGGTCACCAATGATTAACTCACGTTGACCACGGCCAATTGGTACAAGAGCATCGATCGCTTTAATACCTGTTTGAAGTGGCTCATGAACAGATTTACGATCCATTACACCTGGTGCTGGACTTTCGATTGGACGAGTATTTGTTGTATTGATTGGGCCTAAACCATCAACTGGTTGACCTAATGGGTTTACAACACGACCGATTAGTTCTTTTCCTACTGGTACTTGCATGATGCGACCAGTACGACGAACTTCGTCACCTTCACGGATTTCTGTGTAAGGTCCTAAAATAATGATACCTACGTTGTTTTCTTCTAAGTTTTGTGCTAGCCCCATAACGCCGTTAGAGAACTCTACAAGTTCACCAGCCATAACGTTATCAAGACCATGAGCACGCGCGATACCGTCACCAACTTGGATAACTGTACCAACATCACTAACTTCGATTTCAGACTGATAGTTCTCGATTTGTTGCTTTATCAGTGCGCTAATTTCTTCAGCTCTGATGCTCATGTGCTTCACCCCTATCTATTCTTCATTAATTCACGTTGAATACGTGCTAATTTTCCTTGTAAACTTCCATCATAAATGCGATTTCCAATACGTACTTTAATGCCGCCTAGTAAATCTTCATCTACAACATTTTTCACGCGAATTGCATCTTTTCCCGTTCTCTTTGCAAATGCTTCTGCAACGTTAAGCTTCTCTTCTTCAGATAGAAGACGAGTAGAATACACAGTTGCATCCGCTACGTTACGTTCTTCATTAGCAAGAACAACATATTCATCCGCAATTTCAGGTAAGATTTCAATACGCTTGTTATCAATTAAAATATATAACGTATTTAAAATAGATTCAGAAACAGATCCGAATACGTTTGCAAGAAACGTTTTCTTCTGCTCTTTTGAAATGTTCGGTTGCGTTAAAAAGCTATGTAGTTCTCCGTTCTTTACATAAACGTTTTGTACAAGGCGTAATTCCTCTTCAAACATTTCTAATACGTGTTTTTCTTTTGCAATTTTAAAAAGAGCGACAGCATAACGTTTTGCTACAATCCCATTGCTCATCGCGCTTCTCCTACTTCTTTAATATAATCGCGAATTAACTTCACTTGATCTTCTTCTTTTAACTCTTTTTCAATTACTTTAGAAGCAATTTGAACAGATAAAGAAGCGACTTGTTCTTGTAAAGCAGCAATCGCTTGCTCTTTTTCGCGTTGAATTTCTTGTACAGCAGATGCTTTAATTGATTCTGCTTCTTCTTTCGCAGCAGCAACAATCACATCTTTTTGATCTACAGCTTGTTTTTTCGCTCTTTCGATTAACTCTTGTGCTTCAACACGCGATTGTTTTAACATTTCACGTTGTTCTTCTACTAATTTCTTCGCTTCAGCGTTACTTCTTTCTGCAGCGTCGATTTCACTAGTAACATGCTCTTCACGTTCTTTCATAATTCCCATTAAAGGACCCCACGCAAATTTGCGTAGCATTACTAATAGAAGTAAGAAAATGAACAATGTATAAGCAATCGTTCCAAATGGAATGGCAGCCCCTAATAATAAAGTTGGCACAAGGATTCACTCCCTTCAAAATATCTAAATTGATCATATGAAAAAAAAAGACATACGTTTCGTTCATAAAGCAATGGCGAAGAAAGTTCAAAAAACACTCTTCGCCATCTATGTAAGGGGAGTCTCCCTTATTTGTTCATTACGATGAAAGCAATAACTACACCGATGATTGGAAGTGCCTCAACTAAAGCAACCCCGATGAACATAATTGTTTGAAGTGCGCCTTTTAATTCTGGTTGACGAGCAACACCTTCGATTGTACGTGATACGATAAGACCGTTACCAATACCTGCACCTAATGCTGATAAACCAATTGCAATTGCAGCTGCGATTACACCTAAACTCATTTAATTTGTCCTCCTTTGTATTATAAAAAAATAAATTTTTTCTTACTTAAATTATATTAATGGTCATGGCTTACTTTATGAGCCATATAAACCATCGTTAACATAACGAAAATAAATGACTGGATTGATCCAACGAATACGCTGAATCCCATCCATGCTAACATTGGTACAAGCGCACCTAATGCTCCAAGGAATGATGCCCCGCCTAACTTAGCAAGTAATCCTAATAAGATCTCACCTGCATAAATGTTACCGAATAAACGAAGACCTAACGTTAATGTGTTAGCAAACTCCTCAATAACCTTTAATGGGAATAAGAATTTCATTGGTTGGAAATAACCTTTAACATATTCTTTCGTACCCTTCATCTTAATTCCATAATAATGGGTGAGGGTAACTACCATCACGGCTAATGTTAATGTAACTGCTGGATCAGACGTTGGTGATCTCCACCATGCAATATGTTCGCCAGCCTCAACTGTTGAATACATGAATGGTAAACCAAGGAAGTTCGATACGATGATAAACATGATAAGCGTAACGCCAAGCGTTAAGAAACGTCCACCTGTTTTCCAGTCCATCGTACTATTGATAATCCCTTTCACGAAGTCAAACACCCATTCCATGAAATTTTGCATCCCGGTTGGGCGAAGGGCTAAACTGCGAGTTCCGATAACAGCGATTAAGAAAACAATAACTGCTGCTACAGTAACCATCATAACTGATGACAAATCGAACGTTAAACCTAGAAATTCAACTAATTTACCGTGTTCCACTAGTAATTCACCTCTCTTCCCTGCTCTTATACTCTAAATAAAGAAAATCTATGATCATGACAAGGTATCCTGTCAGCAATCCTACACCTAGGCCCCACATCGCAATTAGCTCTTGATATTTGGCTGCAAATAAAATTAATAACCCAATCGTGGCAAATCTTGAATATGTACTTACCGCTGTCGCCTTAAACTTCACGTTTTCTCCATTTGTTACGCGATCTAATAGCTTGTCTGTTCTACGTGCAATGATGCGCAAACTAAGAAAACTGAAAATCGTTCCGATAATCAGTCCAAGAAATACATCCTTGTAAGAGGTAAATCCCCATCCTAGCACTAGAAGCGCAAGCAAGTAGTACATATATTTCTTTTGTCTTTGGACAAGTCCATGTACGTCTATCATCATTGCTCTCCCGAATAGTAATGTCGAATGAGTCGAATCATTGCGTATATCCCTGTTCCTAAACCGAGTAATAACCCTATAATAAGAAACAATGGAAACGTTCCAACCTTATTATCAATCCATTGCCCACCAAAGATTCCAATAAGAATAGAACCGACTAACTGAGCAAGAATTCCTGACATTAAAGCATATGCTTTTATATGGCTGCGATCGTTTTTTTGCAAGGATTCATCCCTCCAATATGTAACCCTCATTCACGATGTGTTAATAATAACTCATTTTTCTGCATAAATTCTATACAAAATAAAAAGTTTACATTTTCGTCACGGAATAGATGCATTTTTGTCACTGAAAGCCCTACCATCTATCCCCGTTGTTAGCATACAATAGGGTATTAACAGTGTCAACGAGAAATCGTAAAAAATCAAAAAATTTGAGTATTAGTCATTTCCTCCCAAAAATGAAAACGTTCCCCTTCTAAATACTGGTTAGAGATATGCAATTTCTAACAGTTTTCTCTTTATAATAGAAGAAAATGTTCACAAGTTTGTCACTATTATATTTTTAAGATATAGCGCTTTCCTTCCATAATATAGTGTTCCCAAGACGTAAGACTTCTATATTATATGTGATGTGTATGCAACTTATGTTGTATACACCCTGTATATTTATCTCCCCCTCCCCCGCACGCTCAGGGCGAAAAAAAAGACGAGCGGGGACTCCCCTCTCGTCTGTTGTCTTACTTCGTTCCGAATAAACGGTCACCAGCATCACCAAGACCTGGAACTACATAACCATGGTCATTTAGCTTCTCATCTAATGCTGCTACATAAATATCAACATCAGGATGCTCTTCTTGTACTACTTTTACTCCTTCTGGAGCAGCTACGATACACATTAATTTAATTTGCTTTGCACCGCGCTTTTTCAGAGAATTAATTGCTTCAGCTGCAGAACCACCTGTTGCTAGCATTGGATCTAGTACGATAAAGTCACGCTCTTCTACATCCGTTGGAAGTTTCACATAGTATTCTACCGGTTGCAATGTTTTAGGGTCACGGTATAAACCAACGTGTCCTACTTTTGCTGCTGGAATTAATTTCAGAATTCCATCAACCATTCCTAAACCTGCACGTAAAATCGGAATTAAACCAAGTTTTTTACCAGCGATCACTTTTGTTGTCGCTTTGCTTACAGGCGTTTCAATTTCAATGTCTTTAAGTGGAAGGTCGCGAGTAATTTCAAAAGCCATTAAGCTTGCTACTTCGTCCACTAATTCACGAAAATCTTTCGTACCTGTATTCTTATCGCGAATATATGTAATCTTATGTTGAATTAACGGGTGATCAAATACATACAGTTTTCCCATGTGAATCTCTCCTTTAGATGATATTCATGCGTTTACACGCTTTTTTACACTATTTACGATTGTAAAGAAAACGCTACTAATATTCAAGGGCAAATTTGGCAAAATCATGATTTTGTGATGCATCTATCTAGTATCTTTACCAATTATGGGAGGTGTATCCTTCATTATATCGCCAAAATTTATTCATCATTTGTATACATACTTTAAAAACAATATATGTCCAAAAAAAAGACTACTAAAACAATTACGTTTCAGCAGTCTTTTTCAATATATTATAGATTTGTATACATTGGGAATTTGCTCGTTAACGCTTCTACACGTTTACGCGCTTCTTCTAATGCAACTTCATTCTCATGATTTTTTAATGTATAAGCAATAAGTGCTGCAATTTCATCCATTTCTTCTAAGCCGAAACCACGAGATGTTACAGCTGCCGTACCGATACGCACGCCGCTTGTTACAAATGGGCTTGCTGTTTCAAATGGAATTGTATTTTTGTTCACTGTAATACCAACTTCATCTAATACGTGCTCTGCTACTTTACCTGTGATTTCTAAGTTACGAACATCAATCAAGATTAAGTGATTGTCTGTTCCACCAGAAACAAGTGTAAGTCCTTCTTTTTGAAGGCCTTCAGCTAAGCGGTTCGCATTATTAATGATATTTTGTGCATATGTTTTAAACTCATCTTGTAGTGTCTCACCAAACGCAACAGCTTTTGCAGCAATTACGTGCATAAGTGGACCACCTTGGATACCAGGGAAGATTGATTTATCAATTTGTTTTGCAAATTGCTCTTCACATAAAATCATACCACCACGTGGACCACGTAATGTTTTATGTGTTGTCGTTGTAACGAAATGTGCATGTGGTACTGGGTTTGGATGTAAACCAGCAGCTACTAAACCAGCGATATGTGCCATATCAACCATAAAGTATGCACCCACTTCATCTGCAATCTCACGGAATCGTTTGAAATCGATAACACGAGGATATGCACTTGCACCTGCAACGATTAATTTTGGTTTATGTTCTTTCGCTTTTGCTAATACATCATCGTAATTAATACGGTGAGATTCAGCATCCACGCCATATTCTACGAAATTATATTGTACTCCACTGAAGTTAACAGGGCTTCCGTGTGTTAAGTGACCACCATGAGATAAATTCATACCAAGTACTGTATCGCCTTGCTCTAAAATTGTGAAGTATACTGCCATGTTCGCTTGTGCACCAGAATGTGGTTGAACATTTACATGCTCTGCACCAAAAATTTCTTTCGCGCGATCACGTGCGATATCTTCCACTACGTCTACGTGCTCACAGCCACCATAGTAACGTTTTCCAGGATATCCTTCAGCATACTTATTCGTTAAAACAGAACCTTGCGCCTCCATTACTGCTTCACTTACGAAGTTTTCCGAAGCAATTAACTCAATCTTTGAACGCTGTCTTCCTAGTTCTGCCTCAATTGCAGCAAATACCTTTTCATCTTGACGTTTTAAATGATCCACCAAAATCCCCCTTTTCTGAACGAATTACATCGATTCCCAATAGTTTTTTCTCATTTATTCAGAAAAAACGAAAATTCAGGTTGTAATTCTTTCGAACCTTCATGTTTTCAACTACATTCTAACATGACTTTCTATATCATAAAAGAAAAAAAAAGACCGAAATCGGTCTTTTCTTTCTTCTATTATAAAGTCAGACTACATACCTTTTATTTTTCGATATAAAGCTATTATGCGACTTTATAATTTTTCACGTTTAACGGCAAGGAATAGCTTCTTCATTTGCCGCATAAACAGCACGTGCTCCACCTATTAGTTTTCCACGTGTTTTCGCCATCGTTACATGCGCACTTCCTATTTCCTTCACACTTGTACGAACCGGAACAGCTACATGTTTTAAATGCATACCGATAAATGTATCGCCGATATCCATTCCTGCATCTGCTTTAATAAACTCAATTACTACCGGATCTTTAAAATTGTGATACGCATACGTCGCTAATGCACCACCTGCTGATCTAACAGGCGTAACTGTTACAATTTCAAACTGATATTTCATCGCTACATCTCTCTCAACTACTAAAGCACGATTTAAATGCTCACAACATTGAAACGCCAATTCAATACCTGTTCCCTCTTGAAATTGCTTTAATTCAGAAAAAATCGCCTCTGCCACTTCCATCGTTCCTGATGTTCCAATTCTTTCACCTAGCACTTCACTCGTGCTACACCCCACTACAAAAATTTGACCACTTTGCAGCGTGGCTTGTTCTTGGAAATCAGAAAGCGACATTTGTAGCTGTTCTCTTACCTTTACGATTTCTGTCATTACGCCTCTTCCTTTCACAGGTTGGTTCACCAAATTATATTTCATACTACTCATAGTTAGAATCTATTACTTTGTTTCGTACGTTTTAATTTTTCCTACGCGGTTTTCGTGACGGCCACCTTCATAGTCAGTTGTTAACCAAATTTTTGCGATATCACGCGCTAGACCAGCCCCAATTACACGCTCGCCCATTGCTAGCATGTTAGTGTCATTATGCTCTCTCGTCGCTTTCGCACTAAAAGTATCATGAACTAACGCACAACGAATACCGTTTACTTTGTTTGCCGCGATTGACATGCCGATGCCTGTCCCGCAAACTAAAATACCACGATCTACTTCACCATTTGCGACCATTTCTGCTGCCGGAAACGCAAAATCAGGGTAATCAACAGAACCAGCTTCACATTCACAACCTAAATCAATATATTCAATATTTAATTCTTCTAATAAACTTACAAGTTCTTTACGGATATTCATACCGCCGTGATCAGATGCTACTACTACTTTCATTTTTACCCCTCCAAAGTTTCAATCAATTATCTCCATTTCACACTCGCTCCCTTAATGGAACGAAGTGATCTCCAATATCGTATTATACACGAAACATCAACCTTCTGAATGTTTTTTCAGGAAAGTTTGTACAAGTTTTTCCATCTCTTCTAGCGTTTCTTTATAAATAGAAAGCGATCCGCCAAATGGATCTGAAATATCCTTACTTATACCCTCAGTTAATCCATATAATGTATCCAATTTCTTTTCAACACTCGGATAATGCCCAAGTACAATTTGCTTATGGTTTTCCGTCATTGTTACTACAATATCCGCCCAATCAACCAAAGTTTCATTTACCTGCTGCGCGGCATGATCGATTGCAATGCCTTTTTCAGCTAAAGCTTCCTTTGCATGTACCGACGCATCGCTTCCAGGATAGGCGAAAACGCCAGCAGATTGCACTTCAAATTTACCTTCTCCGTAATGACGAAGCAATGCCTCAGCCATCGGACTACGGCATGTATTTCCAGTGCAAACAAATAACACTCGTTTCATCTAAACCCACCCCTTTTTTCTGTTTTCTACCATTTATCATAGCGTACATTAGAATAGAACAAAAGAAATGTGAATATACGAAAGGCGCATTTCTCTTATATTTTTTCTAAGAAAAATGCGCCTTATCCACATATATGTGAAACCCTATTTCCAAGTGCCCAAGGTATTTTACCATACATGATGAACACACTACAAAATAAAATAAGGAATCCATTTCATACGAAACAGATTCCTCTTATAGAATAATTATTTCATTGTAACTTTCATTACTTCTGTTGAACCTTTTGTAGCTGTTACACCTACAGTTGTCTTAATAGACTCAGCTGCATCTGTGTTTGTAATAACGATTGGAGTAATTGTGCTTTTCGCTTTTTCACGAATTAATTCTAAGTCGAATGAGATTAATTTATCTCCAGCTTTTACAGCTTGTCCTTCAGAAACGTGAGCTTCGAAACCTTCACCTTCCATTTTTACAGTTTCTAATCCAACGTGGATTAAAATTTCTGTACCGTTTTTCGCTTTAATTCCAATAGCATGTTTCGTGTGGAATAATTGTACGATTTCACCATCAACTGGAGATACAACTACACCTTCAGTAGGATCGATTGCAACACCGTCACCCATCATACGACCAGCGAATACTGGATCTGGTACTTCTTCAATATTTTTCACTGCTCCAGTTAATGGAGCTACGATTGTTTCTTCATTTGTTTTTGAACCAAAACCGAATAATTTTTTAAACATAGGATAGTCCTCCTTATAATTTACCTAAAAGTTTATAGGGCAATCTCTATTCAAGATCGAAATACACGTAAGACTTCATACTTCGAATGTTATACTGTAAAAACGCTTTCGAAATAAATTGTGTCATTACTAATAGACTCTTATTGTAGCGCCTCACAAAATTCCAGTCAATTCTGATTGTCTGAATAACAATAAGAAGTTAACTTCTACTTATATTTTCTCTTTTTTCACCCAACTTGTCTAGAGGTCTTTACTACATTTTGCTTTTTGTTGTTAATTTGTAAAATTTATTTCAAACTTTTTTCTAAATCCACTTGACTAAAGTAAGTAACTATTTTATTATTACTTACATAAGGTAAGTTAATAACTTTTAGGAGGTTTTTAAAAATGATGGATTTCGGTCTTCTTATTATTCGTCTTATTATAGGTATTACATTCATGGGTCATGGTGCTCAAAAATTATTTGGTTGGTTCGGTGGTTACGGTTTAAAAGGAACAGGTGGCTGGATGGAATCAATCGGGTTACGCCCTGGTGTATTCATGGCATTTATGGCTGGCGCAACTGAATTATTAGGTGGCTTCTTATTCGCATCAGGTATTTTCACTGCAGTTGGTTCATTATTTATCGTCGGAACGATGTTAATGGCAATCTTCACTGTTCACGGAGAAAATGGTTACTGGGTAACACAAAACGGATATGAGTATAATTTAATGTTAATCGCTGTTGCTGTTGGTGTAGCTTTAATCGGACCTGGCGCATACGTTTTACTTTAATATTTATCTCGATTTCAAGATGTTTACCAAAAAAGAGATTACTTCAGTACAATTGAGGTAATCTCTTTTTTTACATCATCAAAAAAATATTATTTTCAGCAGGAGATTCCCATTGATATCTTGTAAACAAACAGTAAGTATTCATATTTAGAAAGGGGATTACAAGCATGTTATCCATTAATCCAAACGAGCAAACTGAAAAAGATAATTACAAATTACTTACAGGAAGTATCATTCCACGCCCTGTCGCTTTCGTTACTTCTGTAACAAAAGACGGCGTATTAAACGGGGCACCATATAGTTATTTCAATATTGTCGCTGCTAATCCACCACTTATCTCAGTTTCTGTACAACGAAAAGCAGGAACACCGAAAGATACTTCTCGAAACGCAATCGAAAAGGGCGAATTTGTCGTACATATTTCTGATGAATCTTACGTAGAAGCAATTAACGAAACAGCAGCTAACCTCCCGCCAAATGAGAGTGAAATTGAACTAGCGAAACTAACGCCAATTGAAAGTGATGTCATCTCCGTTCCAGGTGTGAAAGAAGCAAATATTCGAATGGAATGCGTACTAGAACGCGCAATTCCTCTTGGTGGAACAGAAGACTCACCAGCTTGCGATCTACTAATTGGCCGCGTCGTTCGCTTCCACGTCGCAGAACACTTATACGAAAACGGGCGCATTCACGCCGAAGAACTAAAACCAATAAGCCGCCTAGCAGGACACAACTACGCAAAACTAGGAGAACAATTTGAATTGGTGAGGCCTGTTTAAAAGTGGAAGCGGCTCGTTCAGAATGGGAGGAGGATGGAGCTTCTGACGTAAAGGCGCTTTTTGCCTCGTAGGAAGACGCGAAGCCACCGACCATTCTAGCCGCTGGAGCTGGATACATCTAAAAGTGGAAGCGGCCCGCTTAGCTCTGACCAGCTAAGGTTCTCTCGCACAAAAGGTGCTTTTTACCTTTAGTGCGGGAGGTTCTTAGATGCGAAGAGCTGGCCACTGGAACTGGATACTATCTAAAAGTGGAAGCGGCTCGCTCAGAATCGCAGGACACTTCAAGCTCTCGACCTTGAAGCGCTTTTTGCTTCGATCGAGAGAGCTCCATCACCCAAATATAAAATCCCCCGCTAAAAAGCGGGGGATTTTTTCACTGTAATTCTTCGTTCTTCTCCTCTAATGCAGGTAATTTCTCTTTTTTCGGTTTCCCAAGCTTAATTACTAAGAAGTATAGGGAAAGCAGTGTAATAAGAAAAACAATTAGAAACGGGTATGGAGAATAAAAAGCACGCGCTGCCTCCGTCTTTCCTGCAACAAACTTCAATGACTCAATATCTAAAAACTCAGCAAACATTTGTACACCGAGCATACTAAACCAAAAAACGAAAAAACTAATAATAATACCAAAAACTTGCTTCAATCTCGTCATTCATCTCATCCTTTCTATATTTGCAATTTTTTAGTGAGATCAATATAGTACAAACAAAACTATGCACAGAAAGGAATCATCTTACCATTCACGAATTAATTTAATCCAACCTAACATCGAAATTTGCAAAATAATACCCCAAATTATAAGTCTTCTTAGCCATCGAGGAAAGAAGGTTAAAAACTTAACATACCATCCCAATAACTTGTTCATAATTCCCTCCTACATAAAATTATATAGGAAAAAGGATATATAATCCAAATCCAACCAGAATGATACCACCTACTATTTCACCATATGTACCAAGCATACCTTTCGCATGTCTACCAATTAATAAGCCAACCCATGCTAATAACATGCTTACAAATCCAAACAGTAATATCGTAATAATCGTCTGCGCCCCATAAATTCCAAGACTAAGACCTACTGAAAAACTATCTATACTGACACCAAATGCAAATACAAATAAACTAATTCCAATTGGAGCAGTTCTAGTCTCTTCACCTTCTAAAATAGACGAATATACAATATAGAACCCTAGCCCAATTAATAAAATAGCTCCTGCAAAATTCGCGACATCCCCATACTTCTCTGATAGAAAACGTCCTAGTACCATTCCGATAAACGGCATAATAATATGAAATATCCCAATCGTCATACCGATATAAAGGATTTGTCTTAACTTTAATGTTACCATCCCCATACCGAGGCTCACTGAAAATGCATCCATCCCTAGGGCGAATGCCATAATTATTAAAGGTATTAGCTGTTCAAGTGTCATTCATATCCCCCCTCGGACGTGCTACTTCACAATATGCTTATCCGAGGAGAAATATTCTGTTTGCTAAAGGTACATTATCATTCAGTGATAATATGATGTCCCGCCGCTTTTGTTAAACGATTCATAATTGCATTTCCTATTCCTTCATTCGGGAATGATTCACTAAAGATAACATCTACTTCACTTGCATCAAACGTTCTAAGCACATCATATAATTTAGTCGCAACGCTAGCTAAATCACTTCGCATACCACAAGATAATACAACATCAGCACTATATACATGTTGATACTCTTCGGTCGTTAATACACCTACTTTAAACCCTTCTTTCTTTTTCTCATCCACAATACACTGAATAAACTCACGGGATCCTTCAACAATACTAAGTGGCGCTTTCGGTGCATAATGTGTATATTTCATTCCAGGCGATTTCGGTTTTTCTTTCTCATCCTTTAAAGCTGGATCTAAAGAAACATTTCCTATTACTGCTTCCAATTGTTCCTTCGTAATCCCACCAGGACGTAGAATCGTCGGAACTTCGCTCGTACAATCAATTACAGTTGATTCAACGCCTACTCCTGTCGCCCCACCATCAACGATACCCGCAATTTTCCCGTTTAAATCTTCATACACATGAGAAGCTAATGTTGGACTTGGGCGTCCAGAACGATTCGCACTCGGTGCTGCAACAGGCACGTTTGCTTCTTCAATAAGAGCGAGCGCTACTGGATGATCTGGCATCCTTACTCCGACCGTATTAAGTCCCGCCGTAACCCGCTCTGAAATCCCTTCTTTTCTCGGTAAAATGATTGTTAATGGTCCTGGCCAAAAATGCTCCATTAACTTTTCTGCAACCGGTGGAATTTCTCTTACAATACCATCTAACTGAGATTTTGTTCCTATGTGGACAATCAGTGGATTATCACTCGGTCTCCCTTTCGCCGCAAAAATTTTCGCTATCGCTTCATCGTCCATTGCGTTTGCTCCTAACCCATATACCGTTTCTGTCGGGAATGCCACCGCTTCATTTTCTCTTAATAATCTTGCTGCTTCTTTTAATTGTGGATAATATTTTTTTCTTTCCACAACATTATCCACAACCCACATATTTGTATGCATTTTTTCCCACGTCCTTTTCTACCATGAAATACTTGTCTATTTTTAGTTTACTATGAGATTTATCCAAAAGACAAACAAGGTTTATCCACAAAATGTGGATAAACCTTGTTAATCCGTGGATAACTTTGTGAATAGCTGACAATTTAGTATTATTGCATTTGGCTCTTTTATATTTTTACAAAAGTGTTCTAACTGTCGAATTCCCTCTGGAACTTTCTCTTTCTCTATAATGACAAAGTTGAAAAACTGAAAGATTGTCACAGATTGTGGATGGTTTGTGAGTAAGTACAATTGTCGAATATTTTTTTCTTTCATATACTGCAAAAACATTTCAAAAAAATATAAGAAAGTCTGCTTATCCACATTAGGTGTGAATAAACAAGAACGAATAAGTGCATCTTCTTCACTTTGTTCATATCCAATTACAGCTCGTATTTCTCCCGCCTCTTCCAAAATCATAAATTGTGCGTACAACTCATTTATTTTATCATCTTTTTTATTAGCTTGTCCGAAAAAAGAATGCAATCTTTCTACATCTGCTTTCGTAGCAAAATACACGTTCTTCATAGTAAATCCCTCCTCATTTTTATATATGAGGAGGGATTTACTAATAGTACTACTTAGAGAATAAAGATGTAAAAGCTTCGACGATAAATAATTTAACCTCTGGTTTTTCTTCTTCCTCTTCTACTTTTACATACTCATTTTGCTTTTCTTGTTTTTTCTCCACAGGTTTCTCCACTTTTTCCACAGTTTTTGTTTCTACTTTTTTTACAGGCTGTTCTTCTACTTGCGTTTCATTTTTCACTACTTTCTTCTCAGGTGCTGTTACTTTTTCAGCTTTTTCCGGCTTTACTACTTTCGTTTCTTTCACCTTATCCTCTTTCTTCTCCGGTACATCCACTACTTCCTCATCTGATTGTTTCACCTGCTCTTCTTCAGGAGATTCAGCTTTCACAACATGTTCTTCTTTCCTTACAGCTGTACCACTCGAAAAATCTAAGAAACACATCGGTGGAAATAATACACACCACCAGTTTGCACCTTCACCTTTTCCAATTGTAATAAGTACCGCTTCATATTCTCCCGCTGGGTAAATAAAATTCCCATATACCTTTGTAGGAAACTTCACATTCTTACCAAATTTCACTTGGAAATTCTCTTTACTCCCTTCCCCTTTCAGCGTATTCGCTACTGTCTTTTCAATTTCAGGAATATGATTTTGAATTACTTTTCGAGCTTCTTCAAATGACGTTAAATCCGCTACCCATCCATCAATTTGCGCTTTCACTTCATCACGCACTTTACGTTTTAATGCCTGATCTTTATCAGAATCACTATTAGCTAAAATACGTAATCGAACGGCCTCTTTCGGAATAACAGCAGGCCCTTTTGCATCAGCTTTCATATATCCAAACTGCACAAGTAACTGTGCACCAATTAATAATAAAAGAAAATAAGCAATAACTTGTTTTTTCATTTCCTCCACCGTCCCCTCTAGAAACAGTGTGGACAGAGTTACTTCTTTCTAAACTATTAAATTCAAAATCTATATAAATTTTTGTAACTACTCAGCCACTCTATGAAAAACCGACAGAAAAGGCAGTAATAAAGAAGTGCCAGTCCTAATGTGGACTGGCACTTTGTAAGATACAAAATTCATTATTTGATTTCGCCTGAGGAATTTAATTTATCTATCTTGTATTTACTAATAAATGTGTTAATGCTTGTTTTAATGGTGTAGCCTGACGTTTTAATAAGAAATCTAAATCGGTATGTGTTGATTCTAATCCGCCTTCACGAACCCCTTTTTGAGTCATTGCTAACATTGATAAGTAGGCTTCAGGTACTCCAGCACCTTTTAACATTTCTTCATAAGAAGAATCATCTACTTCTAATAAAGGAACTTCTTTTCCTAATACTTCACTTAATGTATCAACAAATTGCTTTTGTGTTAAATTTTCACCAGAAAGCTCATAAATTTTATTTTTGTGACCATCAGCTACCAAAATATTCGCTGCTGCTTCAGCTAAATCTGGGCGATATACCCAACCGATTTTCCCTTTACCTGCAGAAGTTATCCAAGGTGCACCAGCCATACAGCTTTGAATTGTCCCAAGTTCATTTTCTACATACCAGTTGTTACGCAGAATCACATAAGGAATACCTGACTCAATAATTGCTACTTCACGTGCTCTATGCATGCCTGCTAAGAAGAAGTCATTTCCTTCTGCTCTTGTAACACTTGGATAAATAATTTGCTTTACACCTGTTGCTTTGGCAGCTTCTACTGCATTTGTATGCTGACGTATAGCTGTATTAAAGTCACCAAATGTTGACATGATGAATAAACGATCAACATCTTTGAATGCTGAAAACAAGGTTTCTTGATTTTCAAAATCCGTTACACGTACTTCTAAGCCTTGCTCCTTATACCTAAGTGCCTTTTCAGACTTGTCATCACGGACACCAACAATTATTTCTTCAATTGATAATCTAGTAAGTAAATACTCAACAATTTTAGAACCTAAATTTCCGTTTGCACCTGTTACTAAAACTTTCATACAATCTCCTCCGTTATATACAGCGTTATTTTTGATTTTTATATACAATACATATACTATTTCTTGAGAAGGATTTATGTAAGTAGGCACAATTTAATAACATAGTCATAAAAATAGTACCTAGAGAAAAAGGAGATTTTATTGTGGCACGTTTTAGTTATCAAGATAAATCGATTTCTGAAGAAGTACAGCAAGAAATTTGTCCATTAACAGTTACCCAAAATGCAATTGCAGGCAGATGGAAAATCGTGATTTTGTGGCATTTAAGTAAAAATAAAATCATTAGGTTTAATGAATTATTGAGGATGTTACCGGGTATCTCAAAAGGAATCTTAACTAGACAATTAAGAGAACTTGAAGAGGATGAGCTAGTACACAGAGAAGTTTATAAAGTTGTACCACCAAAAGTAGAATATTCATTAACAGAGCAAGGAAAAAAGTTTATACCTGTATTAGAAGCAATGCAAGTTTGGGGTAAAGATTTACTAAATAAAAAAATAGAGATGTATGAAAAACATGAGGACTAATAAATCATTACTAACTTTTCATTACCAATAGATGAAATGAATTCAAATAACTTTATTACCATTACACACCAAACCTCTAAATGAAACGTGCGACCGAGTAGTTATAAATTTTTCAGACAGAAATAGAGTAAGGCTTATGCCTTACTCTATTTCTGCAAATACCATGCGATCTTTTCCATTAATATCAAAGACAACTTCAACATGAGCGTGCGGGAAAGTTTGCTGTAATAATGCTTTTACATCTTCACCTTGCCCTACACCAATTTCAAACGCCACAATCGCCTTTTTCTTTAATACGTTTGGTAATTCCTCCATAAAACGGCGATAGAAATCTAATCCATCTTCACCGCCAACAAGCGCCCTTTTCGGCTCATGCTCTTTCACAACAGGAGAAAGACCACGCCAATCTTCCTCCGGTATATATGGAGGATTTGAAACAACAACATCTAGCTTCTGACCAGTTTCATAAAACGGCGACAGTAAATCACCGTGATAGAAAGTTACTTCCGCTCCTAAAGCCTTTGCATTTTCTTTTGCAACTTCAATCGATTCCTGTGCAATATCTACCGTATACACATGAAGATTTTTATTTTCTACAGCGAGCGTAATAGAAATCGCTCCACTACCTGTGCCAATATCCGCTACATGAAGCTCCTCATTACCGAAATGGCGCTCAATTCTCTCTAGGACTCCAACTATAAGTTCCTCTGTTTCTGGCCTTGGTATTAATACCTCTTCATTTACAAAGAATGCTCGGCCATAAAACATTTCATACCCAAGCATATATTGGATTGGAGTACCATCTACATGCTTGTGGATAAATTCTGCAAAACTTTTCTCTTGTTCCACAGTTATTTCTTCACGCATATTCATGAGCATTCCTGTTCTGTTCGTCTTTAATACATGACAAAGGACAATTTCTCCCGCATTCTCATCTCGTCCATTTTCTTGTAAAAAAGAAGAAGCCCATTTCAGGGCTTCATAGACACGCATTACTCAGCTGCCTCCATCTTTTGCGCCTGATCTTCCATCACTAAGGCATTGATGAAATCATCTAACTTACCTTGTAGGATTTGATCTAGCTTTTGAATCGTTAAGCCGATTCGATGGTCAGTAACACGGTTTTGCGGGAAGTTATACGTACGGATACGCTCTGAACGGTCTCCCGTACCAACAGCTTGTTTACGGTTTTGATCGTACTCAGCTTGCGCTTCTTGTCTGAATTTATCATAAACACGTGCACGTAATACTTTCATTGCTTTTTCTTTATTCTTGATCTGTGATTTCTCATCCTGACAAGATACAACTACACCAGTCGGTAAATGCGTTAAACGTACCGCTGACATCGTTGTATTAACACTCTGTCCACCAGGACCACTAGAAGCAAATGTATCAACACGAACATCTTTTTCATGAATATTAATTTCTACTTCTTCTGCCTCTGGTAATACAGCTACAGTTGCTGTAGATGTATGAATACGTCCACCAGATTCCGTTTCAGGAACACGTTGTACACGGTGAGCACCATTCTCGAATTTCAGCTTCGCGAAAGCACCTTTACCGTTAATCATAAAGATAATCTCTTTATATCCACCTAACTCTGTATAGCTCGCTTCGATAA
This sequence comes from Bacillus cereus, assembly GCF_025917685.1. Lineage (NCBI taxonomy): Bacteria > Bacillati > Bacillota > Bacilli > Caryophanales > Bacillaceae > Bacillus > Bacillus cereus. Next base: position 5,044,176 of record NZ_CP089518.1, read on the forward strand.
TTTCAGTTTTCCAACCTTGCACCTCAGCATAACGGCTATACATACGATATAAATCACCAGCAAATAAAGCTGCCTCGTCACCACCAGCAGCACCACGAACCTCAACGATAACGTTTTTATCATCATTAGGGTCTTTTGGAACAAGTAAAATTTTCAGACGCTCTGATAAAGTCTTCTCTTGACCCTCTAATTCAGAAACTTCCTCTTTTACCATGTCACGCATATCAGCATCTAACTTGTCTTCTAACATTGCTTTCGCATCTTTTAACTGCTCACGAGCATCTTTATACTCACGGTACACCTCTACCGTTTCTTGTATATCAGATTGTTCCTTTGAATACTCACGAAGCTTATTTGTATCGCTAATAACCTCTGGGTCACTTAACAATTCATTTAACTTCTCATAACGATCTTCTACAGCTTGCAAACGATCTAACACACCATTCACCTCTACATCCTAGTATCTAATACAAATAGTATATGGTACTTAATCAAAAAAACGCAAATTATATTTAAAAGCGCAGGTGGCTTGTTCAGAATCGCAGGACATTGGAGCTCTCGACCTTGAAGCGCTCTTTGCTTCGAGTGAGAGAGCGAAATGACCGGAGATTCTAGCCGCTGAAGCTAGATAATATATTTAAAAGCGCAGGCGGATCGTTCAGCTCTGACTGGCTAAGGTTCTCTCGCACAAAAGGTGCTTTTTACCTTAAGTAGCGGAGGTTCTTATACACGAAGAGCTGGCCACCAATCTTCATCTATTTTCGAAAAAAACCCGCTCTACATAGCGAGTTTCATTTATCTTTGTTTTGTAGGTACTGCATGACAATGACGACAACGTGGTTCATACGATTCTGAAGCCCCAACTAAAATAATTGGATCATCAAATGCCGCTGGTTCTCCATCGATTAAACGTTGCGTACGACTTGCAGGAGATCCACATGCAGAACAAACTGCCTGCAATTTAGTTACATGTTCAGCAATCGCCATCAGCTGAGGAACTTGTCCAAATGGTAGACCACGGAAATCTTGGTCTAATCCAGCTACAATGACACGATAGCCACGATTTGCCAATACTTGCACCACTTCCACAATGTCCCCATCAAAAAATTGTACCTCATCGATTGCAATAACATCCATTTCTTCTGTTACATGGTTAAATATATCCTTTGAAGCTGAAACAGGAACTGCTTTAACCTTTAATCCATTATGTGATACAACATCTTCTTCACTATAACGATTATCAATACATGGTTTAAATACAATCGCATTTTGTTTCGCAAATTGCGTACGGCGTATACGGCGGATGAGCTCTTCTGATTTTCCAGAAAACATACTCCCGCAAATCACTTCAATCCAACCATTTTGGTTCATTAAGTACATTGAGCTCTCCTTTCATCTACTTTCCTAATCCAAAGTAGGGTAAAGGTTTAATATTTTTGCAAAAAAAACAGACAAGCGAATACATACACTTGCCTGTTTTATGTTCTTTATTACTTGATGCCGTATTTCTTATTGAAGCGGTCAACACGTCCGTCTGCAGTAGCAAACTTCTGACGTCCAGTGTAGAATGGGTGAGAATCAGAACTGATCTCAATTTTTAGTAATGGATAAGTGTTACCATCTTCCCACTCAACAGTTTCGCTAGAGCCTTTAGTAGACCCGCTTAAGAATTTGAAGCCTGTGTTCGTGTCCATAAATACAACTTTATTGTAATTTGGATGGATTCCTGCTTTCATTCTTTTCATCTCCTTCCGCCCTGAATCATTTTCGAAACAGAGTTTTTCATCTTCAGCTGCTTACACAACTATATTGATGAAACACATATGATGAAATTATAACAAGGCTAACTCCATTTTGCAACTACCTGTTTTTGTCTTTTGAAATTTAAAGTGGAGGTGGCTCGTTCAGCTATGACCAGCTAAGGTTCTTTCGCCCTAAAGCTGCTTTTTACCTTTCGGGCGGAAGGTTCTTAGATGCGAAGAGCTAGCCACCGGAACTGGATAACATTTAAAAGCGCAAGCGGCTCGTTTAGAATGGGAGGTGGATGGAGCTTCTGACGTAGAGGCGCTTTTTGCCTCGTAGGAAGACGCGAAGCCACCGACCATTCTAGCCGCTGGAGCTGGATAACATTTAAAAGCGCAAGCGGCTCGCTCAGAATCGCAGGACACTTCAAGCTCTCGACCTTGAAGCGCTTTTTGCTTCGAGCGAGAGAGCGAAATGACCGGAGATTCTTGCCGCTGGAGCTGGATATTACTTTTAAAGTGGAGGTGACTCGCCCAGCTCTAACACAAAATATGATTTCCATCTCAAAAAACATAATTATTTCCATATATTACTCTCTCTAATATTCCCTTAAAAAACATAAAAAACTCGCTTACTACGAAATAAGCGAGTCCCAACCTTTTCCCTTTACTTAGTTGTTACATACCTTTTTGAGTCTGCAACAATGTTTTGTAAAAATTCTTCATTTGTCTTTGTTTGACGAAGTTTACGTAAGAAACTTTCAACAAAGTCTGGCGTATCACGCATCGTTTTACGAATACCCCATAGTTTGTCTAAATGTTCTTTTGGAATTAATAGGTCTTCTTTACGCGTACCAGAGCGACGAATATCAATCGCTGGGAAGATACGACGCTCAGCTAATGAGCGATCTAAGTGAAGTTCCATATTTCCAGTTCCTTTAAACTCCTCGTAAATTACATCGTCCATACGAGACCCTGTATCAACAAGGGCTGTTGCTAAAATTGTTAAGCTACCGCCTTCTTCAATATTACGCGCAGCTCCGAAGAAGCGCTTCGGTCTATGGAAGGCAGCCGGATCGATACCACCCGATAATGTTCTACCACTTGGCGGAATAACAAGGTTGTAGGCACGCGCTAAACGGGTAATACTATCCATTAAAATGACAACGTCTTTTTTATGTTCCACAAGACGCATTGCACGCTCTAATACAAGCTCGGCTACTTTAATATGATTTTCTGGTACTTCATCAAAAGTAGAGCTTACAACGTCACCTTTAACAGAACGTTCAATATCTGTTACTTCCTCTGGACGCTCATCAATTAAAAGTACAATTAATTCCGCTTCCGGATGATTTGTTGTGACACTGTGTGCAATTTCTTTTAACAGACTTGTTTTACCAGCCTTTGGAGGCGCAACAATTAAACCACGTTGTCCAAATCCAACTGGTGCGATTAAATCCATGATGCGTGTCGGTAACTTTTTCGTTTCCGTTTCCAACTTCATTTGGCGATCTGGGTATAATGGTGTTAATGCAGGGAAATGCACACGCTCTTTTGCTGAATCTGGATCATCTCCGTTTACAGCTTCAACTTGTAATAATCCAAAATAGCGTTCATTTTCTTTCGGAGGTCGTACTTTACCAGAAACTTTGTCTCCATTACGTAAATCGAAACGACGAATTTGCGAAGCTGAGATATAAATATCTTCTGAGCTTGGAGAATAGTTGATAGGACGTAGGAATCCAAATCCTTCTGATTGAATAATTTCTAATACACCTTCCATGAAAAAGAAACCTTCTTTTTCTGCTCGAGCTTTCAAAATAGAAAAGATTAACTCTTTTTTCGTTAACTTGCTGTAATACGAAATCTTAAATTCTTTCGCAAGCTCATATAACTCTTTTAATTTCATGTTTTCTAATGCTGCAATTGACAAATTCATTCAGACACCACACTTTAACATTATTCTCTTTTCAAATGGGTAAAGGGAAAAAATACGGAAGGCAAATAATTAATAATGAAAGGCAATAAGTTCAAGTAGGGTAATATTCACTATTGTAACCCTTTTATCTAGTTTTAATCAATACGTTGGAACACAAATACAAGAAGCGAAGACAAGAAAATTTGTCTTCGCTTTTTATATTTCTTACTTTTTTCTACTCACCTTATTTTAAGGAAGAATAGATAAGGTATTTCTGCTTTTATTTAATCTAGTTTCGGCGGCTATAATGGTCGGTAGATCCGCTTCTGAACGAGCTGCTTACGCTTTTTATTTAATAACCAAGTTCGGTTTTTTATTTAAGCTATGACGTCCGTCTACGAAGCGTACTGTACCTGACTTCGCACGCATAACAAGGGATTCTGTTGTTCCTACGCTACCTTTAAATTGAACGCCGCGTAATAGTTCTCCGTCTGTTACACCTGTTGCAGCAAAGATTGCATCGTCACCTTTTACTAAGTCTTCCATACGAAGGATGCGATTTATATCTTCAATGCCCATTTTTTTACAACGTGCTAATTCAGCTTCGTCTTGTGGTAAGAGCTTTCCTTGAATTTCTCCACCTAAGCATTTTAGCGCAACCGCAGCTAATACACCTTCAGGAGCCCCACCAGAACCGAATAAAATATCTACACCTGTACGGTCAAACGCTGTATTGATTGCTCCAGCTACATCTCCATCATTAATTAACTTAATACGTGCACCAGCCTTACGAATTTCTTCGATAATTGCTTGATGACGTGGACGATTTAAAACTGTCGCTACAACATCTTCAATATCTTTATTCTTCGCTTTCGCAACGGCACGTAGGTTATCGATAATAGGTGCGTTAATATCAACTGCCCCAACTGCTTCTGGGCCAACCGCAATTTTATCCATGTACATGTCAGGAGCATGTAACAAATTACCATGATCTGCAATTGCAATAACAGCAAGTGCATTCCATCCGCCAGCTGCTACGATGTTCGTCCCCTCTAAAGGATCAACTGCAACGTCTACGCGTGGGCCATATCCTGTACCTAATTTCTCTCCGATATACAGCATTGGCGCTTCATCCATCTCACCTTCACCAATTACAACTGTACCTTTCATCGGAATTGTATCAAATACATCACGCATAGCTGATGTTGCTGCACCGTCTGCCTCATCTTTTTTCCCGAGTCCCATCCAACGCGCTGATGATAATGCTGCAGCCTCTGTTACACGTACTAACTCCATAGATAAACTTCTTTCCACGATAATCCCTCTCCTTTAAGTCTTTATATTTCTGCCGTATTTTGTGAACCGTGTTTTTTCTATAAAGTGTACTTCCGCAAGTAGTGATGCTTCGCTTCCCCCTTGCGAAAGTATCACTTATGCGTTCTTCATCTCTTCAATTTCTTGCTTTGTCATTTGTTCTCGCCAAATGTTTGCGCCAAGCCCTTTAAGCTTGTCTACTATATTTTCATAGCCTCGATCAATATGCTCAAGTCCGGTTACTTCTGTAATTCCATCCGCCATTAATCCTGCAATAACAAGGGAAGCCCCAGCTCGTAAGTCACTCGCCTTCACTTTTGCACCTTGCAATAAAACAGGACCAGTTACAATTGCCGAACGACCTTCTACTTTAATTTGCGCATTCATACGACGCAATTCATCAATATGTTTGAAACGTGCGCCGTAAATTGTATCCGTTACAACTCCTGTCCCGTGTGCCTTTGTTAAAAGCGTCGTAAACGGCTGTTGTAAATCTGTTGGGAAACCTGGATATACAAGCGTTTTTATATCAACTACTTTTAACCTTCTATTACCGTTCACTGTAATTTGGTCATCGTTCGTTTCAACTTGGACACCAGCTTCTCTTAGCTTCGCAGTCACTGACTCTAAATGCTGAGGAATAACATTATCAACTGTTACTTCTCCTCCTGATGCAGCTCCTAAAATCATATACGTACCAGCTTCAATACGATCTGGAATGATAGTATGGTGACAACCATGCAGGGAGTCCACACCATCAATTCGGATTACATCTGTACCAGCACCTTTAATGCGTGCTCCCATACTTGTTAATAATGTGGCTACATCAATAATCTCTGGTTCTTTCGCTGCATTTTCAATAACAGTTCTACCTTTCGCTCGTACAGCCGCTAGCATAATATTAATCGTAGCTCCTACACTAACAACATCTAAATAAATGCGTGCCCCGCGCAATTCATCTGCTCTTAAATAAATGGCACCTTGTTCATTTGTAACATGTGCACCTAGTGCTTCAAACCCTTTAATATGCTGATCAATCGGTCGTGGCCCTAAATGACATCCACCTGGAAGCCCAATAACAGCTTTTTTAAAACGGCCAAGCATTGCACCCATTAAATAATAAGAGGCGCGCAATTTTTTCACTTTTCCATTTGGTAACGGCATCGCAACCATGTTAGAAGGATCGACTACCATCTCTTCTTCCTGCCCATAAGTTACTTTCCCTCCAATTTCCTCTAGTAAGTCTCCTAACATTTTCACATCCGAAATATTAGGAACGCCACCGATAGTTACCGGAGTATCTGCTAAAATTGTCGCTGGAATTAATGCAACAGCACTGTTCTTTGCACCACTCACACGAATTGTTCCATTTAAAGCTCTTCCGCCTTCAATTAGCAACTTTTCCATATTGAGCTCCCTTCTCGTGAATGTATTTATCTTCTACTGCTTTATAAAAAGAAGTAGAAAGTTCCCCTTAAGAATCTCAATCACTCTTTCCACCCTAAAACTCAATAAGTAGAAAACCATCACCTGTAGCTCCCCTGCTGTACAAATAGATGAAGATTAACTATTCATCGAATCAAATTCCCCAATTCAGATACTCATCACATTTATTAATAGGACTATGCACATTATTTTCTATATTTGCAGGCTAAAAATTCATTTTATAAAATCTTTAGACTTGTTCACGCTTTCATTATACAACGAAAGGAAACCGTCTAAAAGACTAGACGGTTTCCAAAACGGAATTTTATTCTTACGCTTTACCGTTAGAACCGAACTCACGCATTTTACCAGCAACAGTTGCTTTAATAGCGTCGCGGCCAGGTCCAATAAATTTACGAGGATCGTAAACTTCTTGGTCTTTGTTTAATACTTCACGAACAGCTTTTGTAAACTCGATTTGGTTCTCAGTGTTTACGTTGATTTTTGAAGTACCTAAAGAGATAGCTTTTACGATATCAGCAGTTGGGATACCAGTACCACCGTGTAATACTAAAGGTACGCCAGTGAAGTCACGAACTTGTTCCATTTCAGCGAATCCTAAGTTAGGCTCACCTTTGTAAGGACCGTGTACAGAACCTAAAGCTGGAGCTAGGCAATCGATACCTGTTGCTTCAACAAGGTGCTTACACTCTGCAGGATCAGCGTAAATTACGCCTTCAGCGATGATGTCGTCTTCTTGTCCGCCAACTGTTCCAAGCTCAGCTTCAACAGATACGTTACGAGCGTGTGCGTATTCTACTACTTTTTTAGTAGTTTCAACGTTTTCTTCGAATGGGTGGTGAGAAGCGTCGATCATTACAGATGTGAAACCTGCATCGATTGCCTCTTTACATTTTTCGAAGCTTGAACCATGGTCAAGGTGAATCGCTACAGGAACAGTGATGTTCATTTCTTCGATTAAAGCTTTAACCATAGCTACAACTGTTTTGAAACCAGTCATATGACGAGCTGCACCCTCAGATACACCTAGGATTACAGGAGATTTTTCTTCTTCCGCAGCAGCTAAGATAGCTTGAGTCCACTCTAAGTTGTTCATGTTGAATTGACCAACTGCGTATTTTCCTTCTAGTGCTGTGTTTAGCATTTCTTTCATAGAAACTAAAGGCATGGTGAATCCTCCTAAAAAACGTTTTTTGTATCCGATAAGTTCTTATCGCTGGTAGTATGACCAGAATAAGGTAAAATATGTATATCTGTATACCGGACTTTTTTCTACACTCATTAGGATAACAACTTGTACTAAAAAACTCAACCGTATTCACCTGCTCAATAGTCCATGTAAACGCTTTTTTCCATATTTTTTATAAAAAATTCATTTTTTACGCCTCTACAGCAAGCTGATTTCTCACCGCTTGACGAATCTCATCAATATCAAACGGTTTAGCAAAGTGCATTAAAGCTCCTAAATCTTTCGCTTCTTGAATCATATCCAATTCTCCATAAGCAGTCATTAAAATCACTTTAATACTCTCATCAATTTCTTTTACATGTTTTAAAATCTCTATACCATCCATACCTGGGATTTTCATATCTAACACTACTAAATCTGGATTATCTTTTTTCACGATATCTAAAGCTTGAAATCCATTCGCTGCTTGGAACGTCTGATAACCTTCTTTTTGGAACACTTCATGTAATAACACACGAATGCCATATTGATCATCAACGATTAAAATTTTCCCTTCCATAACTCCCAACCTTTCTGTGTAAATACAAGATTTACAGCTTCTTATATCTTATCGATTTATTTTCGCTATTCTTTGGCAAATTCCTTCCTATTCTTTCTTATTTTACCGTTTCCTATTTTGTTATGCTACCTACGATTTCACCTTTCTAAAAAAATAAATTATAATAAAAGCCGGCAAACACGTACGAAGGGAGTAACATTATGTTAAAAATTTTTTCAACTCAATTAAGTGGTTATTTCTCCAGAGTTTCTCAAAAAGAGGAAATAAATATAGAAGATAGCGCTCGTCTACTTGCTCAAGCACTAGTTGGCGATGGTTTCATTTATTTACATGGTACAAATGAAATGGAGGGCGTTGTTGCTGAAGCACTATTCGGTGCTGAACCAATGAAGCAAGCAAAACGCTTATTTGAAAACGGTAAAGAAGCAGAAGTAACTTCTGCAGATCGTGTACTTCTTATTAGCCGTTTTTCAACAGATGAAGAAGTTGTAGCAATTGCAAAAAAACTACAAGAAGAGGGGCACTCTATCGTTGGTATTTCAGCTATTCAAGAACATGTTGAATCACTGGAACAATACACAGATGTACATATCGATACAAAACTGTTAAAAGGCCTTATTCCAGATGATGAAGGTAACCGCTACGGTTTCCCAAGTTTAATTGTAGCTTTATTTGCTTATCACGGAATTAAATTTACAATTGATGAAATGTTAAACGAATATTAAAAAAAGCGCCCTATTTCAGGCGCTTTTTTTATTACTTGCTCTCTTTATTCGTAATAGAAGCACTTACGAAGTCATGGAACAATGGTTGTGGACGGTTTGGACGAGACACAAGTTCTGGATGGAACTGTGCTGCCACGAACCAAGGGTGGTCTTTTAATTCAATGATTTCAACTAGACGACCGTCTGGGCTTGTACCAGAGAATACAAATCCTGCTTTTTCCATATCCGGACGGAATTGATTGTTGAACTCATAACGATGACGATGACGCTCATATACAACCGGCTCGTTGTAAGCATTGTAAGCATTTGTTTCTTCAGCAAGCTTACATGGGTATAGACCAAGACGAAGTGTACCACCTAAGTCTTCTACATCTTTTTGTTCTGGTAATAAGTCGATGATTGCATAAGGTGTGTCAGGATTAATTTCAGAAGAGTTAGCTCCTTCTAATCCTAATACGTTACGTGCAAATTCGATTGATGCAAGTTGCATACCTAGGCAAATTCCTAAGAATGGAACTTTGTTTTCACGAGCATATTGAATTGCAACGATTTTACCTTCTACACCACGATCGCCAAAGCCACCTGGTACAAGGATACCATCTGTGTCGCCAACTAATTCTTTCACGTTCTCTGCTGTTACGTGCTCAGCATTTACCCATTTCACTTCTACATCTGTGTCGAATGAGTAACCTGCATGACGAAGTGCTTCTACAACAGAAATGTATGCATCTTGAAGCTCTACGTATTTACCAACAAGAGCGATTTTTGTTTTCTTAGAAAGGTTACGCACTTTATTAACTAGCGCAGTCCACTCTGTCATATCTGCAGCTGGATTGTCTAATTTTAAGTGATCACAAACGATTTGGTCCATGTTTTGCTCTTGAAGAGATAACGGAACCGCATATAAAGTATCTGCATCGCGTGCTTCGATAACTGCTTTTGTATCGATGTCACAGAATAATGCAAGCTTGTCTTTCATGTCCTGAGAAACAGGTAGTTCTGTACGAACAACGATAATATTTGGTTGAATACCTAAGCTACGAAGCTCTTTAACGCTATGTTGCGTTGGTTTTGTTTTCATTTCACCCGCTGCTTTTAAGTACGGGATTAACGTACAGTGAATGTACATTACATTGTCACGACCGATGTCGCTCTTAATTTGACGAATTGCTTCTAAGAATGGTAGAGACTCGATATCACCAACAGTTCCACCGATTTCTGTAATAACAACGTCCGCGTTTGTTTCACGACCAGAACGATATACACGTTCTTTAATTTCGTTAGTAATGTGAGGAATAACCTGAACTGTTCCTCCTAAGTATTCACCACGACGCTCTTTTTGAAGAACTGAAGAGTAAATTTTACCTGTTGTTACGTTGCTGTATTTATTTAAGTTGATGTCGATAAAACGCTCATAGTGACCAAGGTCTAAGTCCGTTTCTGCACCATCATCTGTTACGAATACCTCACCGTGTTGGTATGGGCTCATAGTCCCCGGGTCTACGTTAATGTATGGATCAAACTTTTGAATAGTTACGTTTAAACCACGATTTTTTAAAAGTCTTCCAAGAGATGCTGCTGTAATACCTTTACCTAAAGACGATACTACACCGCCTGTTACAAAAATATACTTAGTCATGAAAATACTCCCTTCTACCTTGTTGTTATATAATCACCGTTGCAAAGCGCAACGTATGTAGATAACACTGTACCTATCTTATTGTTAGACTCTTTTTATTTTCTAAACAAAAAACAAAAAAGAAAATTGCTCCCCTCATCACATAAAGTAATAAGTAGGGAGCAATTTTCTTTTATATTTACACTTTAAAAGTATTATCGTCCTGTTTTAAAGAGCCCAAAAATGATTCTACATGGACGATAATGAAAAGTCAAGAACTACAGCTCTTCCTCTTCTTCTTCATTTTCATCGTACTCAAGTTCTTCTTCTGCGAATTCTTCATCTTCTTCTTCTAAATCATCAAGATCATCATCTTCGTCATCTGCATCTTCTTCTTCAAGAACCTTGTCCAAATCTTCTACATCTTCTTCTTCGTCTGCATTTCCGTCTGCATCGTCGAATTCATCTTCATCTTCTTCGATGTAGTCGTCAAAACCGTCCTCTTCAACTTTACGTTTCTTCTTCGGTTTTGGCTGAGGTAAGATTTCTTCATCAATTTGCTCATATGGGTACCAGCTACGTAGTCCCCAACGATTTTCTCCTAAATTAATGAAACGTCCATCGATGTTTAAATCTGTATAAAATTGTGCGAGTTTCGCATTAACTTGCTCTTGAGATAGTCCCAGCACTTGAGCGATTTCTTGAACCAACTCGTTGAATGTCGTTGCTTGTCTTTTATCCCCTAAAACGCTATGTACAACTTCAATCATTGAACATTCTTTTAGCTCTTCTGGTGAATATTGCTTAAAATTCACTTATGCGGCACTTCCTTTCTTCAAATATAACCTTATATATAACGGTCTGCTTAAAAAAATCCATACTATTCATTATAAACAAAAGTCGCACAAATATGCTACAAAAAAAACGGGAAACTTTAATATGGTAATAAAATTATAATTTGTCCATTCCTTATTTCGGAAGCATATGCGCCCCTTGCAATACATACCTAATTTGCATTTCTGTATATTCTTCAAGCGTATACAGTTTTTGCAGGGCCCAACGTCTAAATCCCCACATTTGTCCTTGTATGAAAATATTATGTGCAAGAAGCTGTATTTCTTTTTTATTTAATGTAAATGTTCCATTTTCCGTACACTGTTCTAAAATATTCTCGAACATTCCTACCATTTGAAACTCTTTTTCTAATACATATGGGAGTGATTCTTTCGGTAAAAAACGTACCTCTTGATACATAATTAATACTTCTTCTTGCAATTCATCCATCACTTTAAAATAATTCGTTATTGCTATCTTTAAACTTTCTATACTTCCCTTCTCTGTACACACTACTTCCTCTAACCGCTCTTTTACATGTTCATATATACTATCACAAACTAAATATAAAACATCATCTTTTGTACGAATGTACTCATAAAGTGTTCCAATACTAAACCCAGCCGCCTTCGCAATTTCTCTCGTTGTTGTACGTGGGAACCCTTTTTGCTTAAACAGTTGCACCGCACCTTTAATCATTTGTTCACGCCTTAACGCAACTAATTTTTCATCTTTCACTGATGCATGTACATTATGTTTAACCATCCCCTTCACCTCTCTCTATTATTTTTGGAAGGAAAAAGCGTAGGAAAATACCTACGCTTTCGTTCCTATTTCGTTAACATACGAGAAATTACAAGCCTTTGAATCTCTTGCGTTCCCTCATATATCTGTGTAATCTTTGCATCGCGCATATAACGCTCTACTGGATAATCTTTCGTATAACCATAACCACCAAATACTTGTACTGCTTCAGTCGTTACCTTCATCGCTGTATCACCTGCAAATACTTTTGACATCGCTGACTCTTTCCCGTACGGAAGCCCTTCAGATTCAAGCCAAGCCGCTTGATATGTTAAAAGACGCGCCGCCTCTACATCCGTTGCCATATCTGCAAGTTTAAAGCCAATTCCTTGCTGCGCCGCAATTGGCTTCCCGAACTGATGACGCTCTCTTGCATATTCTACGGAAGCATCTAAAGCGGATTGTGCAATACCAACCGCTTGCGCCGCAATACCATTACGACCGCCATCTAATGTTTGCATCGCTACCTTAAATCCTTGCCCTTCTTCTCCGAGTAGATTCTCTACAGGAATGCGGCAGTCTTCAAACATAATTTCAGTAGTCGGCGAAGAGCGAATCCCTAGCTTGCTCTCTTTTTTCCCAACTGAAAATCCCGGCGTATCGCTCTCCACAATAAATGCGCTCGTGCCACGCTGCTTCGATTCAGGGTCTGTTAATGCAAAAACAACGTAAATATCAGCAATGCCACCATTTGTAATAAAGATTTTCGATCCATTTAAAATGTAATGGTCTCCATCTCGTTTCGCAGTTGTCCTCATTCCGCCAGCATCTGAACCAGAACTTGGTTCCGTTAAACCGTATGCCCCAATTTTCTTTCCTTCTGCCATCGGTCGTAAAAACTTTTGCTTTTGCTCTTCCGTTCCAAATTTAAAAATTGGCCAACCAGCAAGTGAAGTATGTGCAGACAATGTTACACCTGTAGAAGCACATACACGGGATAATTCTTCAATGGCAATTACATACGCCAAGTAATCGCTTCCAATTCCACCATACTCTTCAGGCCACGGAATGCCAGTTAAACCAAGCTCTGCCATTTGATCAAATAAAGCGCGATCAAATCGCTCTTCCTCATCACGCTCTGCCGCCGTCGGTGCTACTTCATTTCTTGCAAAATCCCGAACCATTTTTCTTATCATTTCATGTTCTTCTGATAATTTAAAATGCATTCCCGTCTCCCCCTCGTCTTTTTATAAAGCTCGACTAATTACAAGCTTTTGTATTTCGCTCGTTCCTTCATATATTTGCGTGATCTTCGCATCACGGAAAAATCTTTCTACTGGATAATCTTTCGTATAACCGTAACCGCCAAATACTTGCACCGCTTCAATCGCAACTTCAACAGCCGTCTTAGAAGCAAATAGTTTCGCAATAGAAGCTTCTTTACCGCATGGTAATCCTTGAGCTCTTAGCGATGCCGCTCTGTATACAAGTAATCGCGCTGCTTCTACGCTAGTCGCCATATCTGCAAGTTTGAATCCGATTCCCTGCTGCGCCGCAATTGACTTGCCGAATTGCTCGCGCTCTTTCGCATAATCAATCGCACATGCAAGCGCCGCTTCCGCGATTCCTAATGCCTGCGCTCCGATCCCAATTCGTCCAACATCTAAATTCGCCATCGCCACCTTAAATCCTTGTCCTTCTTCACCAAGTAAATTCTCGGCCGGCACTTTCATATCTTCAAACGTAAGTTGTACTGTACGAGAACCAAGAAGCCCCATCTTATGCTCATCTTTTCCGATGATTAAGCCTGGTGTATCTTTCTCTACAATAAATGCAGAAATGCCACTTTTCCCCGCCTCTGGATTTGTAGAAGCGAATACAATGTATGTACTTGCTTCGCCGCCATTCGTAATAAATACTTTCGATCCATTGATAATGTAGTGATCGTCTTTTTTTACAGCTCTTGATTTCAAACTACCTGCATCTGATCCTGCACTTGGTTCTGTTAGAGCAAATGCGCCTAAATACTCACCAGTCGCCAATTTAGAAACATATTTCTGCTTCTGCTCTTCTGTTCCGAAGTATAAAATCGGATTCATTCCAACTGACGTATGTACAGCTAAAATTACACCAACCGTTGCACTTACCTTTGAAATTTCCTCAATTGCTAGAATGTAAGAAATAAAATCCATTTCTGCCCCGCCATATTTTGCAGGCGCTGGAATACCCATTAGTCCAAGCTCACCCATCTTTTGCAAAATCTCTTTCGGGAACACCCCTTGTTCCATACTAGGAACAAAGGGAGCTATTTCCTTCTGCGCAAAATCCCGAACCATTTTCCTCATCATTTGTTGCTCTTCAGTAAAGTGAAAATTCATGTACTTCGCCTCCGTTTGCTATATATCTTTTTAACAATTTGGTAAGACCACTATTTTAATAAAGGGAGGACTTTATTCGTAAACGTAGAAACCACGACCCGTTTTACGTCCTAACCATCCTGCATTCACATACTTGCGTAATAATGGACATGGGCGATATTTACTATCTCCTAATCCTTCATGCAACACTTCCATAATGTATAAACACGTATCTAAACCGATAAAATCAGCGAGTGTCAAAGGCCCCATCGGATGATTCATACCGAGCTTCATTACTTCATCAATCGCTTCTTTCGTTGCTACACCTTCATATAACGTATAGATTGCTTCGTTAATCATCGGTAATAAAATACGGTTCGATACAAACCCTGGGAAATCATTTACTTCAACTGGTACTTTCCCGATTTTTTTCGTAATATCCTCAATCGTTTCATAAACTGCATCATCTGTAGCTAAACCACGAATAATTTCAACGAGTTTCATAACTGGAACTGGATTCATAAAGTGCATGCCGATTACTTTCTCAGGACGTTTCGTTACCGCTGCAATTTCCGTAATTGGTAACGATGACGTATTCGTTGCTAAAATTGCGTGTTCTGGAGCGATTTCATCTAGATTCGCAAAAATTTTCTTTTTAATATCCATTTTCTCAACAGCAGCTTCGATAACAAGATCCGCTTCTTTTACACTATTTAAATCGAGTGTCCATGTAAGACGATTTAAAGTCGCTTCTTTCTCTTCTTCCTTCATACGACCTTTTTCTACTTGACGAGCTAAATTTTTTGTAATAACAGCTAGCCCTCTATCTAATTGCTCTTGCTTTAAATCTTGCACTTTCACATCATAGCCTGCCATTGCACACACTTGTGCGATACCTGAACCCATTTGTCCTGCACCAATTACAACTATTTTTTGTACACCCATTCTTTCTTCCCCCTTAATATAAGTTGTTAATAAACCAAAATCCTCTACACGTAAATTAACGAACTTCAATCATAATTGCGTCACCTTGACCGCCACCGCTACAAATAGAAGCAATTCCAATTCCGCCGCCACGCTGCTTCAGTGCATGGATAAGTGTAACGATAATACGTGCTCCGCTCGCTCCAATTGGATGCCCCATTGCTACAGCACCGCCATTTACATTCAATTTTTCCGGATCAATCCCTGCAATTTCAGTACTTGCAATTGCTACCGCCGCAAATGCCTCATTGATTTCAAATAGATCGATTTCTTCAATTGTCTTACCTGTCTTTTTCAACAATTCATTAATTGCATAACCTGGCGTTCTTGGGAAATCCTTCGATTCTACCGCAATTGCTGTATGCGCCAAGATTGTCGCTAATGGCTTTCTTCCCTCTTGCTTCGCTCTATCCTCGCTCATTAATACAAGCGCCGCACCGCCATCATTTAGTCCAGGAGCATTACCAGCTGTCACCGCTGACGTCTTATCAAATACAGGCTTTAATTTCGCTAATTTTTCAATCGTTGTATCCGCGCGTGGCGCCTCATCCTTAGCCACGACGATAGGATCGCCTTTTCTTTGCTGAATTGTTACTGGTACAATCTCCTCTTCAAAACGACCTTCCTTATGTGCTGAAACCGCACGTTGATGGCTACGATATGCCCATTCATCTTGTGCTTCGCGAGAGATCCCGTCTTCTTTTGCAACTTCTCCGCCATAAACACCCATGTGTATACCTGAAAATGCGCATGTTAAACCGTCTGCAACGTTTAAATCGATAACTTCGTTGTTGCCCATTCTGTATCCCCATCTTGCTCCTCGTAAAATGTAAGGACTGTTACTCATCGATTCCATTCCACCAGCTACAATCAGTGATTGGTCACCAGTACGAATAATTTGATCCGCTAAAGTAACTGCGCGAAGCCCTGATGCACAAACCTTATTTACTGTTTCTGTCTGCACTTCCCAAGGAATCCCAGCCGCTCTTGCTGCTTGGCGTGATGGAATTTGTCCTTGTCCTCCTTGGATAACCGTTCCAAATATAACTTCTTCAACATCACTTGCGGAAACATTCGCCCTTTCAAGCGCTGCCTTAATTGCGATTCCTCCAAGTTCTGTTGCTTTCACGTCTTTTAAAGTCCCTCCAAATTTTCCAACCGGTGTTCTTGCAGCACTTAAAATAACTGTTTTACTCATGTTTCTTTCCCCCATTTCTTTTTTTAACGCCGAGCGCTCGCTCGGTATTCCTACGTTGAGAAGAGGTGCAATAATTGCACCTCTTTCTAAAGTTGTATGCATTCCCACAAACTAGATTGCTTCTTTCTTCTGTCCGATAACTGAGCGTTCTAAAATCTCTGTTACGTCCAGCGTTTGAACTGTTTCTTCAACTTCTTTCGCTTTCGTACCGTCACTAATCATCGTTAAGCAATATGGGCATCCTGTACCGATAATTGACGGTTGTACAGCCAGTGCTTGTTCTGTACGAGCAACGTTAATACGAGAACCAGCCGTTTCTTCCATCCACATTAAGCCGCCACCTGCACCACAGCACATTCCCGTTTCACGGTTACGCGCCATTTCTACAAGGTTTACACCTGGAATTGCTTTTAGAATATCGCGCGGTGCCTCATATACTTCGTTGTATCTTCCTAAGTAACAGGAATCATGGTACGTAACTGTTTCTTCAATAGAATGGACAGGTTTTAAACGTCCTTCCTTCACCCACTGGGCTAGTAATTCTGTATGATGATAGACTTCTGCTTGTAAGCCAAAGTCCGGGTACTCATTTTTAAAAGTGTTATAAGCATGAGGGTCAATCGTAACAATTTTCTTCACTCCTGCTTTTTCAAATTCCTCAATGTTTTTCGTTGCCATCTCTTGGAATACGAATTCGTTTCCGAGGCGGCGCGGTGTATCACCAGAGTTCTTTTCCTTATTACCAAGAATTGCGAATGAAATGCCTGCTTCGTTCATTAGCTTCGCAAATGATATCGCAATCTTCTGACTGCGGTTGTCATACGAACCCATTGATCCAACCCAGAATAAGTATTCAAACTCTTCGCCAGCTTTTGATTTCTCTTTTACAGTTGGAACTGTTACTTCATCATCACCTTGACGCCATGTTTCACGCTCTTTACGGTTCAGTCCCCACGGATTACCTTGACGCTCGATATTTGTCATTGCACGCTGCGCCTCTGCATCCATTTTCCCTTCTGTTAAAACGAGATAGCGGCGTAAATCAATAATTTTATCAACATGTTCATTCATAACTGGACACTGATCTTCACAGTTACGGCACGTTGTACATGCCCAAATCTCTTCTTCTGTAATAACATCTCCGATTAAGCTCGGATCGTAAGCGAGCGCTGTAGCTGCTGATTCTTGTTGTCCTTTTCCAGCTGCCATCATCGCTAACTGATTTCCTTGTGTATTATTAAAAGCAACAACTGGAACCCACGGTGCTTTTGATGTTACCGCTGCCCCTTTATCCGTTAAATGGTCGCGAAGTTTTAAAATTAAATCCATCGGTGATAACATTTTGCCTGTTCCTGTTGCCGGACACATATTTGTACAACGGCCACATTCTACGCAAGCATATAAATCAACGAGCTGATTTTGTCTAAAGTCTTCAATTTTACCAACACCGAACGTTTCTTGTGTTTCATCTTCAAAATCGATTTTTTCAAGTTTTCCCGGATTTGAAAGACGACCAAAAAACACGTTAACTGGTCCAGCAATTAAATGCGCGTGTTTTGATTGTGGAACATAAACTAAAAACGTTAGCAAGATTAATAGATGCACCCACCAAGAGAAATAGAACACTGAAATGGCTACGGTTTCATTTATCCCTGAGAAAACGTAAGCGATTGCAGAAGCAATTGGTTCACTCCATGAAAGCTCCTCACCGTGCCATATAATTCCCATACCATTACCAAGTAGCACAGAAATCATTAAGCCACCAATAAAGATAAGAACAAGACCTGATTTGAAATTACGTTTTAAACGAACAAGCTTTTCAACATAGCGTCTATGAAAAGCCCAAAAGACTGCGATTAAAATAACAAGTGTGACAATTTCCTGGAAGAATGTAAATGCAGGGTATAGTGGTCCAAGTGGAAGATGTGATCCTGGTGCGAGCCCTTTCCAAACGAAGTCAATTGCTCCAAATTGGACAAGAATAAATCCGTAAAAAAACATAACGTGAATAATGCCACTCTTTTTATCTTTCAGCAGCTTTTTCTGACCGAAAACATTGACCTTAAGAAGATCCCAACGCTCTTTAAAACGACGGTCAAATTCAATCTTTTTTCCTAATTGTATGTAGGCCATCCTCGTTCGTATAAGATATACAAACAAATATCCCGCATAAGCAATAACAGCAATGGCAGCCAGCCAATTAATGATTAGTAAGCTATTCATTTTTATGCTACCCCTCTCTTTGTAAGCCCTCTTTCTTTTTTAGAATCTTCGAAAATATATAATTTTCTGAATTGTATCCCCTATTCCCATTATATAATGAGTGAGCATTCAGTCAACAGTTTTTTGTTATACAACAACACATTTTTTAATAAAGCTGTTTATTTGGGTGAAACTATAAAGTGAAACTTTAACCAGGGGGCTGTTCATCCCCCTCTGATTATTAGCCCACACCAATCGGGATAAAGTGACATTTTGATTTGTAAAAAACTGATGGTGAAAAGACCGTGAAGGAGGGAATCTACTTATGTTCTTCTTATCTCTCTTGTTAATAGGTAGCGCTCTCTGGATTACAATCGACCTTTCATATGGGAGAATTATTCATTTAAAGCGTGTACGTTCTCGTTCTTTCCCTTTACGTCAAAGTGATTTTCACCTTTATACATACGGAAAAGATTTGTATGACGCCCTATTTACTGATATAAAACAAGCTAAACACCATGTGCACGTTTTATTTTTCATTGTAAAAAATGATGAGATAAGTCGTACGTTTTTAAAGCTACTTATCGATAAAGCACAAGAAGGAATTGAAGTAAGACTTTTGCTCGACCGGTTTGGAAGTCATTATTTATCAAAAGAAGCGATTCATTCGCTACAAAAGCATGGTGTCTCTTTTTCATTTTGTCACAAAGTGAAATTTCCTTTTCCTTTCTTTTCTGCAAATCAAAGAAACCATAGAAAGATTACAGTTATTGACGGGAAAATTGGCTATATTGGTGGATTTAATATTGGCGAGGAATATTTGGGGCATAATCAAAAGTTAGGATTATGGCGAGATTATCATTTACGTCTTACAGGAGAAGGGATACAAGATTTACAAAAACAATTTTTACATGATTGGTTCGACGATACAGGTCAAAATTTATTAGATTCATCTCTTTATTTTCCTAAACAACAACCAGGGATCATTCTACATCGTTTTGTCCCTACTGATGGTGCCTATTTACAAAATACATTTTTACAATTAATCGAAAGCGCAAAAAAAGAAATCTTTATCGGTACACCATATTTCATTCCTGGAAAAAAAATTATGAACGCATTATTAAACGCACGAAAACGTGGAGTTCAAATAACTATTCTCGTTCCACAAAAGGCTGATCACGCCCTCGTTCGAGAAGCAAAATTCCCATATTGCCGAAAGTTAATACAAGCTGGTTGTAATATTTACGCTTTTCAACAAGGATTTTTTCACGCAAAAATCATTATAGTGGACGATCATATTTGTGATATTGGGACTGCTAATTTTGATATGAGAAGCTTATATATTAACCATGAAATCAACTGTCTTTTATACGATAAACATTTCATACAAGAAGTGAAAAATAAATTCCATGAAGATCTAAAAAATGCGTCATTACTTTCCTTTGATGATGTCAGCCCACTTTCCCTTATTGATAGGGGCAAAGAATGGATAGGAACGATACTTGCGTTCTTCTTATAGGAAAGGCGATAAATAAAAGAGGTGTATCCTTTATGATTATGCGGTTTGGATATGTCTCACATGCAATGGCATTGTGGGACTGTTCTCCTGCTAAAACGATGACATTTACAAGCTTTAAAAAACTCAATAAACAAGAGCGAGAAGATAAATTGTACCATGTTACAAGGCAGAACCTAGAACACACAATACGCATCCTTCATTACAATATTGCACACGAAATTCCATTATATCGTTTATCATCTTCTATCGTTCCACTTGCAACACATCCTGAAGTTGAATTTGATTACATTCAACTATTTGCTCCACTATGGCGTAAAATAGGAGCATTAATTCAAGAACACAATTTACGCGTAAGTTTTCACCCAAGCCAATTCACACTATTTACAAGCGACAAACCACATATTACAACTAATGCAATTACAGATATGACCTATCATTATAACGTGTTAAATGCTATGGGAATTGCAGATTCTTCCTACATTAATATCCATGTAGGTGGCGCGTATGGAAATAAGGAGAAGGCAATCGAACGTTTTCATGAAAACATACAGAAACTTCCTGACCATATAAAAAGACAAATGACTCTTGAAAATGATGATAAAACATATACAACTTCTGAAACTTTGGCTATTTGCCAAAAAGAAAAAATCCCTTTCGTGTTCGATTATCATCATCACATAGCGAACCTTTGTAATGAATCACTAGAAGAATTACTTCCTATGATATTTAAAACTTGGTCACATACAAATGTCCCTCCTAAAGTTCATATTTCTTCTCCTAAATCAGAAAAAGAATTTAGGTCCCACGCAGATTATATTGATTTAGACTTTATTAAACCTTTTTTACACATTACAAAAAAAATTGATCATAATTTCGATATTATGATTGAAAGTAAACAAAAGGATTTAGCACTTCTTCAGTTAATAGATGAAATCTCTTCTATAAGAGGGATAAAAAGAAAAAACGGCGCAGTGTTACAATGGTAATTTGTAATACTGCGCCATTTTTTTCATAAGAAAGTAATTCCTATAGTAAAAAACATTCCAATTTATATGCTATTATTTAAATTAGCATTTTCCCCCTGAGATTCAACTTTATTGAAATGGAGTCATAATATGATTAATCAAAAGAAATATGTACAATTTGTCATAATATATATAATTATATTTTCTCTTTGGATATTCCTTATCCCTAGGAATTTAAATATAAAAGAAATTGGAATTCTCTTCTTATTTTGTTTTGCGGCAATCTTTTCTTGCTATTGCTTATATAAAGCAATTAAGAAGATGAAAAGCAGTGACAAACTATTTTGGGTTTTACTACTATGTACTTGCATATGTGGATTAATTATGGAAATAACTTTATTTCTTCAGTCACTTTCTATTTATGATCAAGTCATATTCTCATATAAAGCACTACCTTTTTTCATCATACAATATATTTTGCTTTTTTCTGGCTTTGCTATAAAGTTTATAAAGCATTACTCCATTAGAGGTCTTGCTCAATTTTCATTCGATAGCATCTTCATTGTTATTATGAATATTTATTTTATCCTAACCTTTATTTTAGATATTTCTAGCTTTCGTATGTTGACGACGGACACGTGGCTTTTGATTGGGTATTTTATCGCACAATCATTAGTAATTTACGCCGTTATTAGCCTATATAGGAGAGAACAATATTCTTCTAGTAGAATCTCATTAATTATCGGCTTTACTATCATACTTGTGTACGGATATATACATCTGTTCCAATTAAACAAAGGAATGGAAACTTCTTCTGAAGTCTCTTATTTAATACATACTGCTTCGATTTTACTAATCGGTTTATCGTCCATACTGTACATTTTGGATAAACCAATGCAACATGAAACGAAAATGAAGTATTATCGATTCGATTATGTACGCTTTATATTACCTTATTTTAGTATAATCATTACTTTTTCCTTTATTGTCATTCAGCCTTGGGACAATAAGTTCATGCTAATCGGTCTAGTATTATCACTAATCTTATTATTCCTACGACAACTTTACATGTGGAAAGATAATCAAGTATTAATCGATACGTACGAACAGTTGACTACACAACTAGAAGGAAAAGTCGAAGAAGGTGCATCTGCCCTATCAAAAAGTGAACAGCGTTATAAGTCTTTATTCGAAGATCATCCTGATGCTGTTTTTTCTTTAAATATGAACGGGATTTTTCAACAATCTAATAAGGCTTGTGAAAGTTTATTTACAGCCTATTACTGTGAAGTAACAAGTTATTCTCTTCTACACTTCATTGATCCACAAGATCATGAATTATTGAAGAAATCTTTACAAAGTACAAAAGAAGGTAGACCACAAACTCTAGAAATTCGAACAAAAGAAAAAGAAGGCTATTATTATTATCTTCACATTACATTCATCCCTATTTTTATAAATAAAGAAGTTGTTGGGATGTTTGGTATAGCACGTGATATTACAACTTTATATGAAAAACAAAAACAAGTAGAGCATTTGGCTTTCCATGATGCACTTACAGGACTACCGAATCGACGAAAATTCGAAAAAGATTTAAAAACGATTTTAAATACAGCGCAAAACAACACTAATGACGTTGCCGTCATGTTCCTCGACTTAGATCGATTTAAAAAAATTAACGATCGACTCGGTCATGATGTCGGAGATCTATTATTAATTGAAGTAGCAAAAAGATTACGTGGATGTTTGCGTTCAAAAGATATCGTTGCCCGCCAAGGCGGAGATGAATTTACGATCCTATTACCAGATATGTACTCTGAAAAAAGTGCTGCTTTTATAGCCGAACAAATTTTAACCATCTTAAATAAGCCTTACTTCATTAAAGATGAAGAACTTTCTGTTACACCGAGTATCGGAATTGCAATGTTTCCGGAATACGGAACCGATGTAACCGAATTAATGAAAAATGCAGATATGGCTATGTACCGAGCAAAAGCTAATGGAAAAAATAGATTCATTTTCTTCTCAAAAGAAATGAGTGTTGCGCAAAATGAACTACACTTCCTAGAAGGTGAACTTTCAAAGGCTCTGCAACAAAATGAATTTTTCCTTGAGTATCAACCGCAAGTAAATACAAAAACAAAACAAATTATCGGTTTTGAGGCATTAATTCGCTGGAAACATTCAAAACTCGGAATTGTATCACCTGCCCAATTTATTCCTCTAGCAGAGGAAACAGGATTTATTATTGAACTGGGTAATTGGATTTTACGTACCGCCTGCTTAGAAGCAAAAAAGTGGCATAACCAAGGATTCTCTCACTTAAAGGTTGGTGTAAATTTATCTGTTGTTCAATTTAATCACGTAGATTTAATATCAACTATTTCAAAAGTCTTGGAAGAAACAGAACTAAAGCCAGAAGCGCTAGATATTGAGATTACAGAAAGCATCGCGATTAATCAAAATCACTCTGTAATTGCTAAACTAGAAGAACTTCAAAATCTCGGTATCCAAATTTCAATCGATGACTTTGGAACTGGTTATAGTTCTTTAGCTTATTTAACGAAATATCCAATCAATACATTAAAAATTGCTCGAGAGTTTATTTGTGGAATTACAAATAGCCCTTTAGAAGAAGCGATTATCGCCTCCATCATTAAGCTATCGAAAGAATTAAATTTAGAGGTTATTGCGGAAGGTGTAGAAACAGAAGAACAATGGAAGTTTTTACACGAACAAAACTGTGACCACATTCAAGGATTCCTCTTTAGCAAGCCTGTTTCTAGTAAAGATGTTTGGATGTTACTCCACGAAAAAACAACCGTCTAAGTAAGACGGTTGTTTTTTAGTACTCAAAAGGTACATCTGAAGCTACTTGTATCTCTTGATCATTATAAGAAATTACTTGATTTTTCTCTAAAACTGTATCTCCTAATGAAATACCCCATGCCATCGCTAACGTTAATAGACTACCAATAAGTAGTTTTTTCATATTCCATCACCCGCATTTTTTCTTTAAATATATCATGAAAATTTATCCACATCTTATGCAATTATGCATATTTGTTTTTTGTTTTTTTATTTCTTCATTTTTTTTATAATTGACTCTTTTAACGTATGGTTTCCTAATATATCGAAAAAGAAGCACGCTTTTTCGTAAGCATCTTCAATTTCTGCTCTATCACACTCGAGCTTTTCTAGGCATTCACCTTTTCGATAGTATAACTGTCCAATCAATGTCATACTATTAATTCGACACGATAGTTCAATGGCTTTATTTGCGTGACAAAGCGCTTCTTCGTATTGATTGTCTAAGTATAATGCTTTTGCATGATTATGTCTCACCTTCACATCAAACTCTTTATTATCATGTAATGCCTCTAATTGTTTTAATATATTTTCAAATAACTCAATACTCTTCTTAAAATAGCCATTTTCAGCGTAAATGTTTGCAATTGCGTTTTCAATATAAAGGTTCTGATATACATCTATTCCTGCCAATTGTTGATTGAGCAATTTCTTTAATTCTAAAATACAATATTCGTAATCGATTTTTTTCAATATGTAAGCAGCTACATAATATTGCCATTGAAGAAATTGCTGAAGCTCGGGATGATATTCTTCCTTTTTCAACTCATTCCATACCTTAGTATAAATTTCTTTATATTTCTTTTGCTTACAAAGCATAATAATTCGATCTTTTAATTGCTTATTCCTCTCAATATCAGAATAAATGAGTACCTCATAAAAATGAATAATGGGAACTTGTAACTTCGCTGCAATACCTTGCAATATATCCATACTTGGGTATACCGCGCCCGATTCAATTCGACTCACTTCCGATTGATGACATATGTTCTCGGATAACTGCTTTTGTGTTAATCCTCTCATCACCCTAATTTTCTTAATTTCACTTCCTAGTTTTTCTGCGTGCATACTTACTCACCATCCCATTATAACAATCTAATTTTTTGAGTTGTCATACCACTACAATAATGTGAATTCGACAATTTTTGATATGAAATAATGCATAATATATATAAGATTCGGCAAATTTTTCATACAATCCATCTCACATAATATAATAGACTAGTAATTTTATAGATTAATTATAGAAAATTTGCCCGTGCTTTCGTTACATTCGGTCTTCTTTATCCTTTATCAGCAGAAGCTATTCACACCCAAGAACTAGATAGAAATGAAGTAAACGTTGAAATTGCTCAGCCTAGTTTAACGATTTAAAAATTAACACAACCTCAAAATGATACAAAAATATATGGCGAAAAAGTATTTAAAGGGTGAGATAAATGAGGCTAAAGCTCAACAAGGGTGAGTGACAACTGAAATGAATGTAGATTCCCAACCTACAAATAAAGATACAAAAGAAAATAAAACCGAAGTTCGCCTTGCACAAACTTACAAAAATTATAAAGTATATGGCCAAGATCTTATTGTAAAAGTAGATAAAAATGGAGTAATTACAACTGTTAGTGGTAAAGTTGTCCAAAATTTAGACCAACAACCTAATCTTACTATAACAAATTTTTTGTCGAAAAATGAAGTAAAATCTAAATTACGCGATATACTTCAAATTCTGAGCTATGCGACTGCGACGAAACTCTCTATTGAAATACTTGTTTATAAGAAAAAAGAAGCTTACCACTCATAGGTAAACTTCTTTTCATATCCATCCCTTTTCTTCCGCAATTGTAATTGCCTCAATTCTATTTTTCGCATCAAGCTTCGTTAATACTTCAGAAATATAATTACGTACTGTACCAGGTGAAAGATAAAGTGCCTTCGCAATTTCATTTGCCGTCTTTCCTTCTTTCGCAAGTAACAATACTTCTTTTTCACGATCTGATAACGGATTTTGTTCCTGCCATAAGCCGAACATTAAATCTTGAGAGATCTCTCGCTTTCCTTTCATTACATTACGAATTGCTGCAGCTAAATCTTCACTTGGGCTATCTTTTAATAAATACCCGTGAACACCAGTTTTCATTGCCCGTTCAAAATAACCTGGTCGTGCAAATGTTGTTAAAATCATTACTTTACAAGGTGACTTTTCCTTCTTCAGCGCTTCAGCAACATCTAAACCACTTTGAATCGGCATTTCAATATCCATAATACTTATATCAGGCCTTAGCGATTCGATTAATTTTAACGCCTCTTCCCCATTCGCAGCCTGACCAACTACTTCAATATCATCCTCTAGATCAAGCAGGGCTCCTAACGCACCACGAAGCATTCGCTGATCTTCTGCAATAATAATTCGAATCATGCCCTCACCTCATCTTTTCCTGTTCTAATAACAACTGGTACTTTTACTATTAATAGTGTCCCTGGATTTATCGTATTTAGTTCAACAAACCCATCAATAAGGGCGACCCGCTCCTTCATACCGCGAATACCGTTTCCATCATGATTTTGATTTTCCAAACCTACGCCATTATCCTCTACTTTCAAAATCAGTTCACCTTGCGATTCTAATACAGATACAATGCACTCCGTCGCCTTACTATGCTTTACAATATTCGTAACTGCCTCACGCAAACACATTCCTAAAATATTTTGTTCAATTGGTGATAACGAACTCGAACTTGCTTCCTGCTTCACCTCTAATTCAATATTAGCAGCTTGTAAAATCGCCTTTATTTGCTCCAGCTCTTCTTCTACTGTAATCATACGCATATCAGAAATTAACTCTCTTAACTGCTTTAAAGCTGTACGAGATGTTTGTGTAATTTCCTTCGCTTCCATACTTGCACGTTCTGGATTTTTCACAATTAACTTCTCCACGAGCTGGCTTTTTAAAGTAATAAGAGATAGCGTATGCCCTAACGTGTCGTGAAGATCCCTTGCAATTCGCTGACGCTCTTCACGTTTTACTAAGTCTTTAATTTGTTCGTTTGCTTCGTTTAGTTGATTCTTTAACATCTTTTTTTGATTAAAATTACGCATACCAAATGGTGTAAGCAGCATTATAATAAACATCGGAACTATATTCACTAATTCTGTAGTTGATAGGTGATTAAGGTTTACAAATATAAAAGTTCCAAGCATTACAATTAACAGAGACAACAGCACTCGAAATACTTTTTTACTAGGAGCAAACCCTATCGCACTCGCCGTGAAAAACCCAAAAAAGATCATGAAAGGATTATAATAAAAAGCAAATAACAAGGTAAGTATCATTTGGATGCATGCCCATAAAACAAAAGTCTTATTAACAAAATAAAGCTGCCGGTATGTGACGGTGAAGACTATCAACATACCGATCCCTATTACAAGCTTCCATCCTGATACTTGTGTTAAATTATAGATTGGAAATAATAAATACACGAGCCACATATACGGGAAGAAACCCATCTGTTTCGGAAAAATCTCAATCCTCTTCTTCTCTATCATTTATACCGCTT
This sequence comes from Bacillus cereus, assembly GCF_025917685.1. Lineage (NCBI taxonomy): Bacteria > Bacillati > Bacillota > Bacilli > Caryophanales > Bacillaceae > Bacillus > Bacillus cereus. Next base: position 5,071,912 of record NZ_CP089518.1, read on the forward strand.
CCTGTCTTTTTCTTATATATATTGATACTACAACAAATATAAGGAAATAACCTCCTAGTACCGCGATATTTTCCCAACCAATTGACTTCCCAGCTACAATATCCCACGCACCGCTTCCGAAATGATATGTTGGTGTCCATTCACCAATAGATCTTAATATTTTTGGAAATATTTCAATTGGCATCCATAAGCCGCCAAGAATGGCTAAACACATATTTAAAATATTCGCTAACCCAGCAGCTGCATCTGCCTTCTTAATTGAACCTATTACTGTTCCGAGCGCTAAAAATGGTGTCACGCCTAATAATAGCCATAACCCAGCACCAATCCATTGTCCTACCGTTAACTCGACGTTATTAATTAATATTCCTGCCATAAAAATAACTAAGATTGAAAAAGCATTCACTACTGTTTGAGCAATAATTTTAGCTGTTATATACACACCTTCTGGAAGTGGTGTAATTTTTAAAAGATGAGTCCATCCTTGCCCTTTTTCCTGAGAAAGTCTCACACCGAAACTAAAAAGTGCAGTCCCTACAATACTGAAAGTCGCCATTGAAATTAAATAATGTGCTTTCCAAGCATCTCCGTTCTGTGGCACTTGAACTACATTTGTAAAGATGTAATAAAACATAACTGGCATTAATAATGAAAAAAAGATAAATAATTTATTACGAAACGTACGTAAAATTTCTATTTTGCACTGCATCCATAAAGCTTTCATGCGATTCCCTCCTTCTGATTTGCAACAAACTGCTCAAACGCTTCATCAAGACTTCCGCGTTCAACTGAAATGTCCATAACAGGTAAATCTTTCTTAAAAATCGCTCGCAATGTAGCATCTGTATCATCCGTCGTTAAAATAATACGCGGTTCATGAGACTGAACCCCCGTCACATTTGGCAATCCTTTTAATAAAGCTTTCGGTATTTTCTCCGTTGCAACAAACGAAACTGTTTTTTGCGAGATTGTCGCTTTCATCTCATCCGGTGTGCCATCTGCGATAATCTTTCCGTTCGCAAATAATAAAATTCGATCTGCTAACGCATCCGCTTCTTCTAAATAATGTGTTGTTAAAATAATCGTTTTCCCTTCACTTGCTAATTTTCTAATCGTTTCCCAAAACGTTTTTCGAGATGTAATGTCCATCCCTACAGTTGGTTCATCTAAAAACAACAAATCTGGATTCCCTGCAAGTGCCAGCGCAAAATTTAACCTCCTTTTTTGACCGCCCGATAATTTCTCACATCTTTGCTTTCGTTCTGTTTCTAAGTTTGACAACTGCAGTAATGTTTCTTTCTCTACAGGATTCGTATAATAACTACGGAATAACTCGATTGCCTCTTCTACCGTGATGCTATCAATCACACTTACTTCTTGCAGCATCGCACCGAGGCTATTGCGAACCTCTCTATGCTTCGGACTCTTTCCAAATATAGAGATATTCCCTTCTGTTGGATCTTTTAATCCGAGCATCATTGAAATTGTCGTTGTTTTCCCCGCACCATTCGGTCCGAGTAATGCTACTATTTGCCCTTTATTCACATGAAATGAAACGTTATTTACTGCTTCTTTATGTTTAAATGTTTTAGAAACACCATTTACTTCAATAATCTTTTCCATCTCTCCACCCCCGCCGTTTCTTATATTTACATTGTACGCTCTGGAAAAGTTAGGAAACAGTATGATGCGTCATGACATCCATATGACAATTGTCATGTATTCTCTATGAGAGGAATCAACCCGCATACCGCACGCGAGTAGCAGTACAAAAACAAACATGATACAATCGGATAAGACATATATTCGAGGAAGGACAGTGGTTTTCATGATTATTCGTAATGAACAAGATTTAGAAGGTTTACGAAAAATCGGCCGCATCGTTGCACTTGCACGCGAAGAAATGAAAAAGCAAGCGAAGCCAGGTATGACAACGAAAGAGCTTGATTTAATTGGTAAAAAAGTATTAGACGAGAACGGTGCTATTTCAGCGCCTGAAAAAGAATATAAATTCCCAGGTGTAACTTGCATTAGTGTAAATGAAGAAGTTGCTCACGGTATTCCAGGCGATCGTGTATTAAAAGAAGGCGATTTAGTAAACGTAGACGTATCAGCAGCACTTGACGGCTATTATGCAGATACAGGTATCTCATTTGTTCTTGGAGAAGATGAAGAAAAAGAAAAGCTATGCCAAGCTGCAGTAGATGCATTTTGGGAAGCAATGAAAAAAATAAAAGCTGGATCAAAACAAAATCAAATTGGTCGTGCTGTTTCTAACTTTGCACATAAAAGTGGATATAACGTAATCCAAAACTTAACTGGTCATGGCATTGGCCTTAGTTTACATGAAGCTCCAAACCACATTTTAAGCTACTATGATCCAATGGATAATGCACTTCTAAAAGACGGTCTTGTTATCGCTGTAGAACCATTCATCTCAATGAAAGCAGATCATATTATTGAGCGCGGTGATGATGGTTGGACATTCGTTACACCAGACAAAAGCCTTGTTGCACAATGTGAACATACAATCGTTGTAACTCGCGGTGAACCGATTATTTTAACAGAAATATAATAAAAAACAGCCGTTTTGTAGATTCCTGCTACTGAAACGGCTGTTTTTTCATTATTTTTATGCATGTAAAAGCTTATATAAATAAAAAGGTGGTGCATCAAAGCATCACCTTTTTAACGGGGTGAGGCTGCCCAAAAGTACGGAAAACTCTTGAACAGCCTCGTATTTTCATATGGATGCCTTACATATATCATTGATGATAATTATGAAATGCGGAAACATAGTTATCATCACATGATTCAAACAAAAGAAAAGAAACCCTATAACAGATCTCTTTTCCCTACATAATCTAAAGTTTGGGTACACTAGATTCATGCAATGTAGGAGGCTTCAGAACTGAAAGCGATCCTTCATTTAAAATGATAGCATACATATATCCGCTAAAAATATGCAAATGTGCATATAGCGTTTTTTATTTCTCAACATACATTTATTGAAAATTCAGATATATAAAGGTAAAATGTAGTCGTTATCCGTCTTCTTTTGTCAGTCAGAGAGAATAGAAGAATGGGAGAGGAAAAAATGAGAAAATCACTGAAACAAAAAATAGTAAGCTCCTTGCTTGCTGTATCACTCGCTGTTAGCTTAGCTCCAATCGGACAAGCAAAAGCTGATTCCACGTCAGAAATCACACAAAATTCACCTATTACAACACAAGTTGATGCAAGCCGCGCTATCGAACATATCCGTTTCTTATCCGAAACAATTGGTCCCCGTCCAGGTGGTACTAAATCAGAAGAATGGGCCTCTCGCTACGTTGGTATGCAGCTTAAATCAATGGGCTATGAAGTAGAATATCAGCCATTTCAAGTTCCAGATCAATACGTTGGATTTATCGAATCACCATTATCCACAAAACGCAATTGGCAAGCTGGTGCTGCTCCAAATGCACTAATTTCTACAGAAGCTGTTACAGCTCCCCTTATCTTTGTTCAAGGTGGAACAAAATTAGAAGATATTCCAAATGAGGTAAATGGAAAAATTGTTTTATTTGAAAGAGGAACAACAGTAGCAGACTATAATAAACAAGTTGAAAATGCTGTTAGTAAAGGGGCAAAAGGTGTGCTTTTATACAGCTTAATTGGAGGTCGTGGAAACTACGGACAAACCTTCAATCCTCGCTTAACTAAAAAGCAGTCTATCCCTGTCTTTGGTCTTGCTTATGCTCAAGGAAATGCGTTTAAAGAAGAAATTGCTAAAAAAGAGACAACGATGCTTTCCCTAAAAGCGAGACATGAGTCTAATTTAACATCCCTAAATGTCATCGCTAAAAAGAAACCAAAAAATAGTACAGGTAATGAAAAAGCTGTTGTTGTAAGTTCACACTATGATAGTGTCGTTGGGGCACCTGGGGCAAATGATAATGCTTCTGGTACGGGATTAGTATTAGAATTAGCTCGTGCTTTTCAAAATGTAGAAACTGATAAAGAAATTCGTTTTATTGCTTTTGGTTCTGAAGAAACTGGCTTACTTGGCTCTGATTATTATGTTAATAGTCTGTCCCAAAAAGAACGCGATCGAATTTTAGGTGTCTTTAACGCAGACATGGTTGCAACAAATTATGATAAAGCAAAGAATTTATATGCAATGACTCCTGATGGATCAACGAACCTTGTAACAGATGCTGCCTTACAAGCAGGTAAACAATTAAATAATGATCTCGTTCTTCAAGGAAAATTCGGCTCTAGTGATCACGTACCATTTGCTGAAGTGGGTATTCCTTCTGCACTATTTATTTGGATGGGCGTCGATAGTTGGAATCCATTAATCTATCATATTGAAAAGGTATATCACACGCCTCAAGATAATGTATTTGAGAATATTTCACCAGAACGTATGAAAATGGCATTAGAGGTCATTGGTACAGGCGTCTATAATAGCCTTCAACCTACCGTGAAAACAGGACAAAAAGCTGCTTAATACTATTTCAAGCCACCGATTAATCGGTGGCTGTTTATTGAGAAAAAATAAATATGCATAAAAGCATATTTATTACATGGTATTATCGCGTATAATTAAAATCTTAATATATAAATAAAAAACACATTTATTGCATAGCATTATCATGTAGAATAAAAATTGTAATACTATTGATTACATCTAATAAAGAGGTTTTTAATTATGAAAAAATTATCCTTGCAGTTGTGTGAACTTTAACTTGAATTTCAGGAATTAATGCTTTTATTCCTGAAATAAACGTTGCAACAGCTACTCAAGAACAAAGCTTTCCAAAATACTATTTCTAAATTGGCCATAAAAATGGCTATGCATTCATCTAAAACTTAATGGAACATGGTCATTGACCTTAAATTACATGAGATAGGAAACCACATTCTAAGCTTGTGATAATAGACTTCTTAAAAGCAGCTTTATTATCGCTTTAGAGCCGCTTATCTCTATGAAAGCTGACTATATTATTGGGCCGTTGATTGAGTCCAACGTGAAACTGTTCTCTTTTTTCTATAAAAAAACCCTTCAGGTTGCATTCTTCCCTTCACTTTATCGTGAAGTTTTTGAATACTTACCTAAAGGGCGTAATATCAATAGTAATTTTTCAACTTGTCTGCTACTCAGATTACGGTTTAATCAATAATCTAAAGCTTTTTTATTATTTTATTCGCTGACGAGCAAATAGAATTCCACCTAAAAGGAACAATACCATACCGCCAAGAATTGAAATCATTTCTGCTGATGCTCCTCCTGTGTTAGGAAGTAATGTTGGCTTATCATTTTCTGTAGTAGGTGGAACTTTTGAATCGCTATTTTTGTCTGTATTTGTGTTTGGATCTTTTGGATCTGTGCTTGGATCTTTTGGATTTGTACTTGGATCTTTTGGATCTGTGCTTGGATCTTTTGGATCTGTGCTTGGATCTTTTGGATCTGTGCTTGGATCTTTTGGATCTGTGCTTGGATCTTTTGGATCTGTGCTTGGATCTTTTGGATCTACACCTGGTTCGTCCTTGATTTTTGTATTTGTGATGTCATAACCTTTTACTTCGGATTTGTATCCCGCTACTGGTTGTTCTTTCACTTCATACTTGTATGCCTTTCCTTCGGCATCGTATGCTGCTAAATCTTTAAATTCATATTTCCAGCCTGTTGCTTCACTTACTTCTTGTGTCGCAACCACTTGGCCATTTTGTAGTAAGTCTACTTTGATTATTTCTGGACGTTCTTTTGCATTATCGTCTTTCCATGTTTTTGTTCCTTCTACTTTTGTTTGGCCTACTTTTGTATTTGTGATGTCATTACCGTTTACCTCAGATTTGTATCCGTCTACCGGTTGTTCTTTCACTTTATACTCATAAGCTACTCCGTTTGCATCATATGCCGCTAAATCTGTAAACGCATATTTCCATTCGCTTGCTGCACTCACTTCTTGTGTTGCGATTACTTTGCCATTTTGTAGTAGGTCTACTTTGATCATTTCTGGACGTTCTTTTGCATTATCGTCTTTCCATGTTTTCGTTCCTTCTACTTTTGTTTGATCAACCTTTGTATTCGTAATGTCATAACCTTTTACTTCGGATTGATACCCGTCTACTGTTTGTTCTTTTACTTCATACTTATATGCCTTACCTTCGGTATCGTATGCCACTAAATCTGTAAACGCATATTTCCATTCGCTTACTGCGCTTACTTCTTTTGTATCGATTACCTTGCCATTTTGCAGTAGGTCTACTTTGATTATTTCTGGACGGCCTTCACCATTTCCGTCCTTCCATACCTTCGTTCCTTCTACTTTTGTTTGACCAATCTTTGTATTCGTGATGTCATATCCTTTCACTTCGGATTTGTATCCGTCGATTGGTTGTTCTTTCACTTCATACTTGTATGCCTTACCTTCTGCATCATATGCCGCTAAATCTTTAAATTCGTATTTCCAGCCTGTTGCTTTGCTTACTTCTTGCATCGCAATCACTGTACCATTTTGTAGTAGGTCTACTTTAATCATTTCCGGACGATCTTTCGCGTTATCGTCTTTCCATGTTTTCGTTCCTTCTACTTTTGTTTTGCCAACCTTTGTATTCGTGATGTCATAACCTTTTACTTCTGTTTGATATCCGTCTACTGCTTGTTCTTTCACTTCATACTTATACGCCTTACCTTCTGCATCATATGCCGCCAAATCTGTAAACGCATATTTCCATTCGCTTGCTGCGCTTACTTCTTTTGTATCGATTACCTTGCCATTTTGTAGTAGGTCTACTTTGATTATTTCTGGACGGCCTTCACCATTTCCGTCCTTCCATACCTTCGTTCCTTCTACTTTTGTTTCGCCTACTTTTGTATTTGTGATGTCAGTACCACTTACTTTTGATTCATATCCTGGTACCGCTTGCTCTTTCACTTCATACTTGTATGCCTTACCTTCTGCATCATACGCTGCTAAATCTTTGAATTCGTATTTCCAGCCTGTTGCTTTGCTTACTTCTTGCGTCGCAATCACTGTACCATTTTGTAAAAGGTCTACTTTAATCATATTTGGACGATCTTTCGCGTTATCGTCGTTCCATGTTTTCGTCCCTTCTACTTTTGTTTTGCCTACTTTTGTATTTGTGATGTCATAACCTTTTACTTTGGATTCATATCCTGCTACTGGCTGTTCCTTCACTTCATACTTGTATGCCTTACCTTCTGCATCGTAGGCTTGGAGTTTGCCAAACGTGTACTTCCATTCAATTGCTGCTGTTACCTCTTTTGTATCTACTACTTTACCGTTTTGTAAAAGATCTACTTTGATCATTGTCGGACGATCTTTCGCGTTATCGTCTTTCCATGTCTTCGTCCCTTCTACTTTTGTTTCGCCTACTTTTGTATTTGTGATGTCATAACCTTTTACTTTGGATTTATATCCTTCAACTGCTTGCTCTTTCACTTCATACTTGTATGCCTTACCTTCTGCATCGTAGGCTTGTAGTTTTTCAAACGTGTACTTCCATTCACTTGCTGCTGTTACTTCTTTCGTATCTACTACTTGACCGTTTTGTAGTAAGTCTACTTTAATCGAGCTTGGACGATCTGTTGCATTGTTATCGTTCCACGTTTTCGTTCCTTCTACTTTTGTTTCGCCTACTTTTGTATTTGTGATGTCATAACCGTGTACGTCAGATTGATATCCTGCTACTGGCTGTTCCTTCACTTCATACTTGTACGCTACTCCATTTGCGTCATATGCTTCTACATCTGCAAATGCATATTTCCAGTTTGTTGCCGCTGTTACTTCTTTTGTATCTACTACTTTACCGTTTTGTAGTAAGTCTACTTTGATTGTGCTTGGACGATCTGTTGCGTTGTTATCGTTCCATGTTTTTGTTCCTTCTACTGTCAATTTCGCTACTTTTGTATTCGTGATGTCAGTACCACTTACTTTGGATTCATATCCTGCTACCGGTTGTTCCTTCACTTCATACTTGTACGCTACTCCATTTTCATCATATGCTTGGAGCTTTTCAAACATATACTTCCAATTCGTTTCTGCTGTTACCTCTTTTGTATCTACTACTTTACCGTTTTGTAAAAGATCTACTTTGATCATTGTCGGACGATCTTTCGCGTTATCGTCGTTCCATGTCTTCGTCCCTTCTACTTTTGTTTCGCCTACTTTTGTATTTGTGATGTCATAACCTTTTACTTTGGATTTATATCCTTCAACTGCTTGTTCCTTCACTTCATACTTGTACGCTACTCCGTTTGCATCATACGCTGCTAAATCTTTGAATTCGTATTTCCAGCCTGTTGCTTTGCTTACTTCTTGCGTCGCAATCACTGTACCATTTTGTAAAAGATCTACTTTAATCATTTCCGGACGATCTTTCGCGTTATCGTCGTTCCATGTTTTCGTTCCTTCTACTTTTGTTTTGCCTACTTTTGTATTTGTAATGTCAGTACCACTTACTTTTGTTTCATATCCTGCTACTGGCTGTTCTTTCACTTCATACTTGTATGCCACTCCGTTTGCATCGTATGCTTGGAGCTTTTCAAATGTGTACTTCCAGTTTGTTGCCGCTGTTACTTCTTTTGTATCTACTACTTTACCGTTTTGTAAAAGATCCACTTTGATCATTTCCGGACGATCTTTCGCGTTATCATCGTTCCATGTCTTCGTCCCTTCTACTTTTGTTTCGCCTACTTTTGTATTTGTGATGTCAGTACCACTTACTTTTGTTTCATATCCTGCTACTGGTTGTTCCTTCACTGTATACTTGTACGCTACTCCGTTTGCATCATACGCTGCTAAATCTTTGAATTCATATTTCCAACCTGTTGCTTTGCTTACTTCTTGCGTCGCAATCACTGTACCATTTTGTAAAAGGTCTACTTTAATCATTTCCGGACGATCTGTTGCGTTATCATCTTTCCATGTCTTCGTTCCTTCTACTTTTGTTTGACCTACTTTTGTATTTGTGATGTCAGTACCACTTACTTTTGTTTCATATCCAGCTACTGGCTGTTCTTTCACTGTATACTCGTAAGCCTTACCTTCCGCATCATATGCTTCTAAATCTGTGAATATATATTTCCAACCCATTACTGCGAATACGTCTTGTGTTTGAATCACGTTCCCGTTTTGTAGTAAGTCTACTTTGATCATTGTCGGACGGTCTGTTGCATTTCCGTCGTTCCATGTCTTCGTTCCTTCTACTTTTATTTTGCCTACTTTTGTATTTGTGATGTCAGTACCATTTACTTTGGATTCATATCCTGGTACTGCTTGTTCTTTCACTTCATACTTGTATATCTTACCTTTTGCATCATAAGCTTGTAGTTTTTCAAACGTGTACTTCCAGTTTGTTTCTGCTGTTACTTCTTTTGTGTCTACTACTTTACCGTTTTGTAGTAAGTCTACTTTGATTGTGCTTGGACGATCTGTTGCATTGTTATCGTTCCACGTTTTTGTTCCTTCTACTTTCGTTTCGCCTACTTTTGTATTCGTGATGTCATAACCGTTTACTTCGGATTTGTATCCGTCTACCTGTTGTTCTTTCACTTCATACTTGTACGCTGCTCCGTTTGCGTCATAAGCTTGTAATTTTTCAAACGTGTACTTCCAATTTGTTGCTTTACTTACTTCTTTCGTGTCAATTACTTGACCGTTTTGTAGTAAGTCTACTTTGATTGTGCTTGGACGATCTGTTGCATTGTTATCGTTCCACGTTTTTGTTCCTTCTACTTTCGTTTCGCCTACTTTTGTATTCGTGATGTCAGTACCACTTACTTTGGATTTATATCCTGCTACTGGCTGTTCCTTCACTTCATACTTGTATGTTACTCCGTTTGCATCGTATGCTTGGAGCTTTTCAAATGTGTACTTCCAGTTTGTTGCCGCTGTTACTTCTTTTGTATCTACTACTTTACCGTTTTGTAAAAGATCCACTTTTATCATTTCCGGACGATCTTTCGCGTTATCATCGTTCCATGTCTTCGTTCCTTCTACTTTTGTTTCGCCTACTTTTGTATTTGTGATGTCATAACCATTTACTTTGGATTCATATCCTGGTACTGCTTGTTCTTTCACTTCATACTTGTATGCCTTGCCTTCTGCATCATACGCTACTAAATCTTTGAATTCATATTTCCAACCTGTTACTTTGCTTACTTCTTGCGTCGCAATCACTGTACCATTTTGTAAAAGGTCTACTTTAATCATTTCCGGACGGTCTGTTGCGTTATCGTCTTTCCATATCTTCGTTCCTTCTACTTTTGTTTGACCTACTTTTGTATTTGTAATGTCGGTACCACTTACTTTGGATTCATATCCTGGTACTGGCTGTTCTTTCACTGTATATTCGTAAGCCTTACCTTCCGCATCATATGCTGCTAAATCTGAGAATATATATTTCCAACCCATTACTGCGAATACGTCTTGTGTTTGAATCACATTCCCGTTTTGTAGTAAGTCTACTTTGATCATTGTCGGACGGTCTGTTGCATTTCCATCGTTCCATGTCTTCGTTCCTTCTACTTTTGTTTTGCCTACTTTTGTATTTGTGATGTCAGTACCATTTACTTTGGATTCATATCCTGGTACTGCTTGTTCTTTCACTTCATACTTGTACGCTGCTCCGTCTGCATCATATGCTTGGAGGTTTTCAAATGTGTACTTCCATTCTGTTGCCGCTGTTACTTCTTTTGTATCTACTACCTTACCGTTTTGTAAAAGATCTACTTTTATCATTTCCGGACGATCTTTCGCGTTATCGTCTTTCCATGTCTTCGTTCCTTCTACTTTTGTTTCGCCTACTTTTGTATTTGTGATGTCATAACCATTTACTTTGGATTCATATCCTGGTACTGCTTGTTCTTTCACTTCATACTTGTATGCTACTCCATTTTCATCATACGCTGCTAAATTTTCAAACTCATACTTCCAGCCTGTTGCTTCACTTACTTCTTGCGTCGCAATTACTGTTTCTTTTTGTGCTGGTGAGTTATCTTTTTGTATTAAATCTACTTTAATGGTTTTCGGACGATCTGATGCATTGTTATCGTTCCACGTCTTCGTTCCTGCAACTGATGTCTTGCCTACTTTTGTATTCGTGATGTCATAACCATTTACTTTGGATTCATATCCATCTACCGGTTGTTCTTTCACTTCATACTTGTATGCTTTTCCATTTGCATCGAACGCTACTAAATCTTTAAATTCATACTTCCAACCTGTTTCTTTGCTTACCTCTTGTGTCGCAATCACTGTACCGTCTTGTAGTAAGTCTACTTTGATGGCTTTATGCTCTTCCTCTGTGCCACCTTTCCACGTCTTCGTTCCTGCAACTGATGTCTTGCCTACTTTTGTATTTGTGATGTCATAACCATTTACTTTGGATTCGTATCCGTCTACTGCTTGTTCTTTCACTTCATACTTATATACTTTTCCGTCTGCATTGTTTATCGCCAGATCTTTAAATTCATATTTCCAGCCTGTTGCTTCGCTTACTTCTTGCGTCGCAATCACTGTACCGTCTTGTAGTAAGTCTACTTTAATCATCGTCGGACGACCTTCCGTATTTCCGTCCTTCCATGTTTTCGTTCCTTCTACTTTAGTTGTTTGTACCACTTTTGTATTTGTAATGTCATAACCATTTACTTCTGTTGTGTATCCATCTATCGGTTGTTCTTTTACTTCATACTTGTATACTACTCCATTTGCATCATAAGCTGCTAGGTTGTCAAATTTGTATTTCCAACCATCTGCCGCTGTTACTTCTTTCGTGTCTACTACTTTCTCATTTTGTAGTAATTCTACTTTGATTGAACTTGGACGATCTTTCTCGTTATCGCCTTTCCACATCTTCGTTCCTGCAACTGATGTAGTTTTCACTTTATTAGAAATCGGCAACTTAATTCCGTTTACAGCATCTGCTTTCACTTCAAACTCTACTTTTGCCTGTGGATCAAAATCAATATAGTTTGGAGCTGAAACTTCTTTCACATAATATTTGCCTGGTGTTAAACCCTTGATTTCGATGACACCTTTTTCATCTGTTTTATATAGATTTCCAACTTGTTCACCCGACTCTTTATACAACTCAAATGAAACATTCGGTATGACTTTTTCTTCATCTTTATCAAGGTGCTTAACAATTTTTAGCGTTCCTCTTGGGACCCCTTCAGCACCACCGCCGGCTGTCCTATTTTCAACTGGGTAGCTACCCGATTCAGTAACTGGCTCTTTATTATAAATTTGATAATCAATCGTATAATCATTCTTAAAGAAATCTTGCGCCTTTCCGGCATCCGTTATAGTAGATGTATAAGCAATCGAAAAGGAGGAAAGACGTGCTTTATCCTTATAAAGCACAACTTGAAATGAGTTTTCACCAGTAAAGGTAATCTTTCCATAACCTTTAGATTCAAACTCTTGCAGTGATAAGTTTTGACGGCCTAGATAATTATCAATATCTATCCTAAAACTATCTTTATTAAGTATTTGACCTTCTTGTAAATTATCAGCCACAACAATATCATCACTTAACTCTTCTTTATTTAAGTTTGCATTTAAGAACCAACGTACCTCACCTGGCTTACCTCTCATATCACCAGTTTTATAAAAAAACGGACCCTTTCCAGGATCTGTACCACCACCGCTTGTTGGACCGGTAATTGTTACAGATTGCTTATCTACATTTGTACCTAAATTGGTTTCAATCTCTTTCTTTTGATCTTCTCCTACGTTAGCAGCTTGCACGTAAAAGTTTAAATATCCTTTAATATCATCACGTGTATCTACTTTATCATTAAATGTGCATATCACAGTACCTGAATTGACTGTACAAGTACCATAATCACCTAAATCAAACTGTGTATTCAACCCTATTAATTCTGGGGGCAGTGTTAATGTTAGTGTGTCTCCTGGCTTCAGCCTAACTCCATCTTTTTCACTGAAGTTTACAGTTACTTTAGTCTCTTGTCCAATATAAAGATCTGTTTTATCAATCTTAATACTATCCACAAGTCCTGCTGTGTTTAGCTCTTTTGCATTTGCTACTATACCTAAAAAACTCTGACCTATGGTAAACATGAAAATCATTATAATCGAGAAAATCGAAGTTATTCTTTTTAAATACATACTTTGTATGATTCCTCCCTATAAAATTAAATGTAGATAGATTTTGGTGCAAACATACTATGACAAAGATTCTATTATTCAATGTTATTAAGCTATTTTACTTAAATATTTTTGATAGCTATTATCATCTTTTTCTCTTTTTTCAACCCTTCTATTGCTTAGAAACTTGAAGTTTGAAGTCCAAAGTATGACTTTTATATAGATTCATCTCATTTCTCCGACATGTCTAAACTATGTTATTTCTGGCCTATACTGTTTAACAAGAACAGATACCGGACAGGACAAATTTTGATAAAGAAATTCGAATTACAAATACGTATGAATGGGCCATAGAATAACTTCAAAGCCAGAAGAAGACAATTCAAAAAGCACTCACGATAAAACTCATGACAGTCATTCGTCTTATTATGCTGTAGGGTTTCTGAAATTTATCCATATCAACGCAAACGTTTGCTCTATAAATACGAAAATTGCATTACCGACACGTATGGCAGAGCCACTTCACAGTAAATATGCATTTGGTCAACTTCCTTACTTATCCTCCTAAAGAATAACAAGAAGTACAATCTATAATCGAATTTAGCATATCAGCCGAGGAAGATTACGATTGTGAAACACGCTAGGATACTCGTATTCTAAAAAATGTTATTGAAGATGCATTTTTTGCCATTATGAGTTGAGGTGAAATTGGCCATATGTTAAAACGTTTGGTGTTTAATTACACAGCCAACCTACACACCGAAACAGGTAGTACAAAAAGCGTTCCACCGCCAGCATTATATAATTAAAAACGCTCTGGATGAAGTATTGTTTGCCTATGCAAGATGAAAGTCATATTCTCCAAATTTAAATACAATGGACCGAATTTGGGGGTAACTAAAAAAGAGTATGGTTGTCAACTGATTTCATGTAAATCGTATAGAAATACGAAATTCAGCCTTTTTATTTTTGGAGTATATAAATGAGTGTCGAGAAAAAACACTTTGCCTAATGGGTTCCATGGCTATGTCGAAGAATTAAAATGAGCTTATATATGATGATAATATCAAAACCGAGAGATTTATATCCTTTCATTTTTTTTATCAAATCATGAAAACTTTAATTGTACTATATGTACTATTTTAAACATACCATCCCTAGTTTCTTGACTAAGTTGGAAGTTTTCAAGATTAATTACTAATTGGTTAGATGAATTGTTATTTTAGTATTTGGCATAGCTGTAACAATGTTTTTTACAATAATCACACCATTTCCTAGTAACATTCCAACAACTAATAATACATATATGGATTTTTGATAAAGTTACCCCCAGCAGTCTATTATTCTAGAATCGCTCCTAAAAATCAATAGTTAACTGGTATTTTACTATTTTCACTTCATCACCATAACATATATTTGTCACATATATTTAGATTAGAAAATTGGCGCAGAAAAAGAGATAGCTTTGCCATCTCTTTTTCTGTTTCAACTTCCTATTATCAAGCCATACAGCTTTTCGTCAGTCTTCTTTCTTTGACATCTAATCAGTCTATAGACTGATTAGATGTTTTTATAGCAACTTGTATATCACTTCTAAACAAAAATAAGCATCTTTTCTTTTGTCTATTACATTTTTTCTGGTGCAGATACTCCTACGATTGCTAATGCATTTTGAAGTGTAGTGCGTACTGCTTTCATTAATTCGTAACGAGCTTTACTTAATTCTAAGTTATCTTGGTTTAATACTTTTTCTGCATTGTAGAAGCTGTGTAATGCTGCTGCTAATTCAAATGCATAGCTTGTAATGCGGTGTGGCAGACGTTTTTGCGCTGCATCCGCAACTACAGCTGGGAATTCACCAAGTTTTTTCAGTAACTCTACTTCTTTCTCAGAAGTAACAAGTTTGTAATTCACGTCTCCGCCTGTAGCTAATCCTAACTCTTCACCTTGACGAAGGATACTGCATACGCGAGCATGAGCATATTGTGCATAGTATACTGGGTTTTCATTAGATTTTGATACAGCTAAGTCCATATCAAAGTCTAAATGAGAATCACCGCTACGCATTGCGAAGAAGTAACGCATTGCGTCCACGCCTACTTCTTCCATAAGCTCACGAAGTGTAACTGCTTTACCTGTACGCTTACTCATCTTCATTTTTTCACCATTTTGGTACAGTTGTACCATTTGGATGATTTCTACTTCAAGTGTTTCTTTATCGTAACCAAGTGCTTGAATAGCAGCTTTCATACGAGGAATGTAACCGTGGTGGTCGGCACCCCAAATGTTGATTAGCTTATCGAAACCACGCTCTAATTTATCACGGTGGTAAGCGATATCTGGCGTTAAGTATGTGTAAGAACCATCGTTTTTAATTAATACACGGTTTTTGTCGTCACCGTAAGTCATTGAACGGAACCAAGTTGCTCCGCCTTCTTCAAAGATTTCATCACGCTCTTTTAATACTGCAAGTGCAGCATCGATTTTTCCGTTTTTGTATAATGATGTTTCTGAGAACCATACATCGAACTTAACACGGAAGCTTTCTAAGTCTTTTTGAAGTTTTGCTAACTCATATTTTAAACCGTATGAACGATAGAACTCATAGCTTTCTTCTGCATCAGCTTTTGCGTAACGATCGCCAAACTCTTCAGCTAAACGTTTACCGATTCCAATGATATCCGCACCATGATAACCGTCTTCTGGCATTTCTTTCTCTAAGCCTAAAGCTTGCATGTAACGAGCTTCAACAGAAAGAGCTAAGTTATGAATTTGGTTACCAGCATCATTAATGTAGTACTCACGAGATACATCGTATCCTGCTTTTGCTAATACGTTACATAAAGTGTCACCTACCGCTGCACCACGTGCATGTCCTAAGTGAAGATCGCCTGTTGGATTCGCAGATACGAACTCAATTTGCACTTTTTCACCTTTACCAGTATTCGTTTCACCGTAAGCTTCACCAGCGTTTACGATTGTTGGGATTAAGTCTGTTAAGTAGCTATTATCCATGTAGAAGTTAATGAAACCAGGACCAGCGATTTCAATTTTTTCAATAGAAGCTTTTGCTTTATCGAAGTTTGCAACTAATTCTTCTGCAATCATACGAGGCGCTTTTTTCGCAACGCGTGCAAGTTGCATTGCCATATTTGTAGAGAAATCACCATTTGTTTTATCTTTTGGAGATTCTAATATAACGTTTGGAATCTGTTCTTCTGTCGCTAATTCTGCCTTTAATACAGCGGCTTGAATTTCTTCTTTAATCAATCCTTTTACTTGTTCTAAAGAATTCATTATTTTGCCTCCTTCAAATTAATTGTAATTGTATATCTGCCAGCTTCTTGTTCACTTAGAAGCAATGCGTACGTTAAGAAGAGTTGTCCTTTTTTCTTTTCATCCGACCATTTAAAAAGAACGTTATCAGTTTTCGTTTGCAATGCAAACGTACCAAGTTCACTCGTATACGTACCAGTTGTCCATTCACCTTTCACATGCGTCTGACGCATAGAAATAGCACCTGAACGCATAATGAGAACTTGTTCATCTTGGATTTTAATAATTGTTTTCACTTCGCCTTGTTCGTTCGGCTCTTGGAATGTTATATATGTACCTTGACCTTTTACATAGTATTGACCATTTGCTTCAAAAGCA
Source organism: Bacillus cereus (assembly GCF_025917685.1). NCBI lineage: Bacteria > Bacillati > Bacillota > Bacilli > Caryophanales > Bacillaceae > Bacillus > Bacillus cereus. Next base: position 5,088,690 of record NZ_CP089518.1, read on the forward strand.
ACGGTTTCCTTCCTCGCCCCTTCACGGATTTCTGTTACGAAATGAACGTGTACCGGCAAGCCTGCAAGTTGTTTCTTCACGTCTTGCACACCCTTCAAATGTTATAGATATTAAATATTACTTATAATAAATCACTTTTCCTATCATATCAAAAAAAGATGCTGTCTGTCTGCTGAAAAATCAGGAAAACTCCTTTTCAAAAAATAATTCACCTTCACTTTATTTCATATGTTAAAATGTTTTTTAAATCTAAATATTCTTTCATTTAAAGGGGTGAATTTGGTGCTACCAATAAAATTAAAAAAAGGTGATGAAATAAGGGTTATTTCACCATCTTGTAGTTTAAGTATTGTCTCAAATACGAACCGAGAGCTTGCTATAAAAAGATTAACCGACATGGGCTTTCAAGTTACATTCTCAAAATATGCTGATGAGATAGATCAATTTGCTTCCTCTTCTATTTCTTCACGCGTCCAAGACCTCCATGAAGCATTTAAAGACCCTAATGTAAAAGCAATTTTGACGACACTTGGCGGATATAACTCTAACGGTTTATTAAAACATCTCAATTACGATTTAATTCGTGAAAACCCGAAATTCTTCTGTGGTTATTCTGATATTACTGCTTTAAATAACACAATCTATACAAAAACAGGTCTTGTTACATATTCAGGCCCTCACTTCTCTTCATTTGGAATGGAGAAAGGGCTCGATTATACAACCGATTACTTTTTAAAGTGCTTAACTTCTCATGAACCTATTGAAATACTACCAGCTGAAACGTGGAGCGATGACTCTTGGTATATTGATCAAGAAAATCGAGAGTTTATTAAAAATGAAGGATATGTTTCGATTCAGGAAGGAGAGGCAACAGGGGATATTATCGGCGGAAATATGAGCACTTTGAATTTACTACAAGGTACACCATATATGCCAAACTTACAAGGCAAAATTTTGTTTCTTGAAGAGGATAGTTTAACCGGAAAAGCTACCCTAAAAACTTTTGATCGATATTTACATTCTCTTATGCAGCAACCTGACTTTGAACATGTAAAAGGCATTGTTATAGGAAGAATGCAAAAAGGAGCAGAATGTATGATAGAGGACATTCAAGAAATGATTGCTTCAAAGCCTGAACTTGCACATATCCCTATTATTGCGAATGCAAGTTTCGGACATACAACTCCAATCCTTACTTTCCCAATTGGTGGACGTGCAAAAATCATTTCTAATAAAAAAAGTTCAGCTATCACTATTTTAACGCACTAAAAAAGGAGCGAACGATTCGCTCCTTTTATGGTTTTTCTATTTTTTGCAACGCTTTTTGCGGGATTGATTCTTTCGGGATTTCAGCCCATCCTTTTCCCTGCATACCTTTTGCATAAATTTTTATAAAAGCACCCGTATGCAATTCACGGTTCATCATTCTTTTAATAACTTGTAGCTTTCCATCTTCTGTATACCCTTTAAATGTATACAAATATTCATCGTCTTTTTTCTCACTTTTATCTATAACAGCATAATAATCTTGTATTTCTTTATTTGAAAAGAAGTTGTCTACAAAAGCATGCACACCTTCTGTTTTTGTGTTTAAATAATACGCTGTTCCTCCTAAAATAATGGCGAACACAGCTAAAACTTTAATTACCAATTTCATAAATGCGCCTCCTGTTTGCACTGCTTTCTCACTAACCGTATGTCTATACCTGTATTATACGAAAAAAAGCATACTATACTCTATCGAAATGCCTTACACTTTCCTTACATTATTGTAAGAGTTTTTCACCTTACAGCAATTTCCCAATAAAAAATTTTTCCGTTTAACAAACTTTTATATTATTATTGAATGATACAAATTTTTATTACAAAAATCAAAGGAGACAGTTTTCAAATGGCTATCTTGCAAGGTTTAGCACTATTACTTGTTGTACTCTGTCTATTTACACTTTTTAGTTACCGTGCTCCTTACGGAATGAAAGCAATGGGTGCTTTAGCTAATGCAGCAATCGCAAGTTTTCTTATTGAAGCATTTCACCGTTATATCGGTGGGGAAATGTTTCATAATGACTTTTTACAATCAGTAGGAGAAGCTTCTGGTAGTATGAGCGGTGTCGCAGCGGCAATTTTAGTAGCATTAGCAATCGGTGTCTCACCCGTATACGCGGTTTTAATCGGTATCGCTACTAGCGGATTCGGTATTTTACCAGGTTTTTTCGCTGGATACGTTTGTGCCTTCGTCGTGAAATTTCTCGAAAAGAAATTACCAGCTGGTGTAGAATTTTTAGCAATCCTATTTATCGCTGCACCAATCTCACGTGGAATGGCCATGCTTATGGATCCACTTGTTAACGCAACACTTGGTAAAATCGGTTCTATGATTTCAGTTGCAACTACAGAAAGTCCTATCATTATGGGTATTATGCTTGGTGGATTAATAACAGTTATTTCTACCTCTCCATTAAGTTCTATGGCACTAACTGCAATGCTTGGATTAACAGGTTTACCAATGGCTATTGGTAGTCTTGCCGTAGCAGCTTCTGCCCCGATGAATTTTATTTTCTTTAAACGACTAAAAATTTGTTCAAAGAAAGATACAATCGCTGTCGCAATCGAGCCGTTAACACAAGCCGATGTTGTCTCAGCAAACCCAATTCCAATTTACGCGACAAACTTTGTTGGCGGTGCACTTGCCGGTATTATTACGTCGCTATTCCAGCTCGTTAATAATGCACCAGGGACAGCATCACCAATTCCAGGACTACTTGTCTTATTCGGATTTAATGACGTTATAAAAGTAACGATTGCTGCCGTATTATGCGGAATCGTTACCATAGTTGTCGGATACGTCGGATCAATTGTGTTCCGCAAATACCCAATTCGTTCCGCTGATGAAATTCGTGGTATTACTTCAGAAGAAAAAGTTGCATAAGAAAAAAGAGCTATTCTCAAATGATGAGAATAGCTCTTTTTTTATGTCACATGACGTTAAGTGCAATTATATCGGCGATTTTTTAAATATATCGACTTACCGACACATAACAACAAAATAAGAGCCCCCTATTCATATAGAAGGCTCTTATTTTATCTAGCTACGGCAGCTAGAATCTCCGGCCATTTCACACTCTCGGCCTGCGCCAAAAGCGCTTCTCGGTCGAGCGTTCCAATGACCTGCGATTCCGAGCGAGCTGCCTTCACTTTTACTTTACCCAGCCGAGCAGCATTTCCCGCACGAATTTGCTTGCTGCGACTGGTGTTTGATCACTATGGTCGTAGACTGGAGCTACTTCTACTAAATCTGCTCCAACTACATTTATATTTGAATTTGCAATTGCTACGATGGAATCTAATAGTTCTTTAGATGTGATACCTCCAGCCTCTAACGTTCCGGTTCCAGGAGCGTGAGCTGGGTCTAATACGTCAATGTCAATTGTGACATAGACTGGGCGTCCTGCAAGTTTCGGTAATACTTCTTTTAACGGTTCTAACACGTCAAATTTGTATAAGTTCATACCTACTTCTTTTGCCCATTCGAATTCTTCCTTCATTCCAGAACGAATACCGAAAGAATATACGTTTTCCGGACCAATTAAATCGCACACTTTACGAATTGGTGTAGAGTGGGATAAAGGCTCTCCCTCATATGACTCACGTAAGTCAGTATGGGCATCCATATGGATGATTGCTAAATCCGGATATTTTTTTGCCATTGCCTTAAAAATTGGCCAAGACACTAAGTGCTCACCGCCGAGACCTAGTGGAAACTTACCGGCATCTAAAAGTTTTGATACATACTCTTCAATCATGTCTAAGCTGCGTTGTGCATTTCCGAATGGTAATGGGATATCACCCGCATCAAAATATTTCACCTCTTCTAGTTCACGATCTAAATACGGACTATATTCTTCAAGACCAATTGATACTTCACGAATACGTGCAGGGCCAAAGCGAGATCCTGGACGGAAACTTACTGTCCAATCCATAGGCATCCCGTAAATAACTACCTCTGACTCTTCAAAACTTGGATGACTTTTAATAAATACTTTACCTGAATAAGCTTCATCAAAACGCATATTCTTTTCCTCCTTATGTGGAACTTAAGGTATCCCAACCTTTCACTATTTCTCAAATTTGGAGCGCACTGCTCCTCTTTCTCGATTTACCGGTGTCTTCTTTTTTAACGATAAGAAGACGATTTTCTTTACAGATGTGCAAGTAGCTAGCATGCTCAAGTCTTCTGGACAAACACCTTAAATGAGCTACTTACACTTTATTTGTTCAAACTCGATTTCTTACTTAATTAAATCGCCAACAAATTTCGGTAATGCGAATGCTGCATTGTGCAATTCTTTTGTGTAATATTTCGTTTCAATTTCGTGGAAACGCTCTTCACTTACTTCTAATGGATCATGTTTTTTAGATCCGATTGTGAATGTCCAAAGCCCACTTGGGTAAGTTGGAATGTTTGCCGTGTATAAACGAGTAATTGGGAAGATCTCTTTTACGTCTTTAAACACAGTTGTAATTAGTTCTGGTGTGAACCAAGGGTTGTCCGTTTGTGCAACGAAAATACCATCTTCTTTTAACGCTTTAGAGATTCCAGCGTAGAAGCCTTTTGTAAATAGGTTTACTGCTGGGCCTACTGGCTCAGTAGAATCTACCATAATTACGTCATATTCATTTTCGCTTTCTGCGATGTGTAGGAAACCGTCTCCTACTTTTACTTCTACACGCTCATTATCTAATGCGCCTGCAATTGATGGTAAGTATTGTTTAGAGTACTCAATTACTTTTCCATCGATTTCAACAAGAGTTGCTTTCTTTACGCTTGGGTGTTTTAACACTTCACGAATAACACCGCCATCGCCACCGCCTACAACTAATACGTTTTCAGGGTTTGGATGTGTAAATAAAGGTACGTGCGCTACCATTTCATGATAAACGAACTCGTCCTTTTCTGTTGTCATAACCATGCCATCTAAAATAAGCATGTTTCCGAACTCTTCCGTTTCAACCATATCAAGTTTTTGGAATTCTGTTTGCTCCGTATGTAATGTGCGGTTAATACGCGCCGTAATCCCAAAATGCTTTGTTTGTTTTTCAGTGAACCATAGTTCCATCGTACAATCACGCCTTTCAATGCAAATTTATAATAGGGACATCATTAATGTCCCCTAACAAAAATAAAACAAAACATCCAAAAAGTATAGTTAAAAGTACAAAAATACCGAAAATATATTTTAGTCAGAGGGTTCTAACATATATGCGAAAAGGGTTTGCTCTGTAACAGGAAAGAAAACCCTTTCTTAAGAAAGGGTTTTTGTCTCTATTTCTACCGGTTTACGAATCGGAATTAAGATTATTACGCAACCAACTAACACAACAATTCCACCGACTAAAAACGGACTTTGTGGTGAAACTGTATGACCGATGACTCCTGATAAAATTGGAGCAATCGCGCCTCCTAACCAACGAACGAAGTTATAAACACCTGATGTAACAGATCTTTCATAAGGTGAAATATCCATTACATAACTTGTAAATAACGCGTTATTTAATCCTGATGCTAATCCTGATAGAACGATTAACACGATTTGTAACCACATGATTTTAACGAAGAATAGTGCAATTAAGAAAATCGCAAATACGAGTAAACTACCTTTTAACAATGTTTTTGGTTCATATTTACCTTCTAGCTTATGCGCTAAAATTGCTGATCCGTAAGCTAATGCTAATCCCCATCCGCAAAATACAAATCCTAATTGAATAGCAGATAAATGCATAATCAGTGGTGAATATGCTAACACGACGAAAAATCCGTAGTAGTATAACATTCCCGAAATTGCACCTTGCATAAACGGTTTATACTTCACCAGGTTAAGTAATTCCCCTACGCCTGCCGCTTTACGCTTCACTTTTCGCTCCGGTTCTTTTACAAAAAAGAAAACTAAAATAAATGCTAAAGAAATTAAAATACTCGTCGCAAAAAATGGGTAACGCCAAGAATAGCCACCTAATATCCCGCCTAATAGTGGTCCACCTGCCATTCCTAAACCAATGGCTGCTTCATATAATCCTACTGCTTCATGAACTTCTTTACTTAATGCAATTAATAATGTCATTGCTGTAGCAAAAAACATCGCATTTCCTAATCCCCATCCAGCGCGGAAAAGAGATAATTGAGCAATCGTTTGCGATATACCACATATAAATGCAAATACAGTTACAATCGCAAGACCGATCGTCATCATTCGTTTATCACCAAATCTTGATGCAAATATTCCAGCTGGTAACATCATAATTGCCATCGTTAAAATATAAGCTGTAAATAACATCTCGACTTGCCAATGCGAAGCACCAATTTGTTCAGCAATACTTGGTAAAATTGGGTCGACCACTCCTATACCTGAAAAGGCAAGGAAGGTAGCCACCACTGTAATCAATCTCCCTAATTTTTGTTTACTCTCCATTTTGCTCATTCTCCTTTTGTATTCTCTAAAAATGTGACCGCTCGGCTTAAACTATCCTCTAGCTCCGCCTTCACACGCTGCATTTGCTCCATCTTCTCGTCTAACGTTTGCACTTGTTTTTCAAGCATCTCTTTAATCTCATGAATAACTTCACGGTCACGAGGATTTTCACTATTTCTTCTTTGTTCCATTCTTTCTTTTAACGATAAGAAATGTTGCATTTCTTGAAGCGTAATTCCTAACACTTCTTTCGCTTCCACAATCTTTTTAATTCTTGCAATGTCCTCATCTGTATACAGACGAATATTCCCCTCGCTGCGTTCTGGGGGATGAATTAAACCAATTTCCTCATAATAACGAAGTGTACGCTTTGTTAAACCAACTTGCCTTGTTACTTCATCGATTTTATACATGTTTATTCCTCCCTTCACTTGATTATTACATTTTACGTTAACGTTAACTTTTATGCAACTGTTAGACTTTTGTAAATGTTTGTCCTATTCAATTGTATTTTTCCCAAGGCAGTTTCATAATGAAGAAAAAGAGATGATAAGGAGATTTTCACATGAATAAACCACTTATTTTCGCTCACCGCGGGGTAAAAGGGACACATCCAGAGAATACGATGATTGCCTTTCAAGAAGCCGAACGCATTGGTGCTCATGGAATTGAACTTGATGTCCATTTATCAAAAGATGGTGAACTTGTCGTAATTCACGACGAAACCATCGATCGTACAACAAATGGCATAGGACTTGTTTCTGAAAAAACTGTAGAAGAATTACAAGCTTTAAATGCCGGTAGCCATAAAGACCCTTCTTTCCATGAGGCGAAAGTCCCAACTTTACGAGAAGTATTTATTTGGCTCTCTACAACAAATTTACAACTTAACATTGAATTGAAAACAGATGTTATTCACTATCCAAATATTGAAGAAAAGGTCGTTGCCCTTGTTCGTGAATATCATCTATCCAATCAAATTGTATTTTCATCATTTAACCATGATTCCGTTTCATTATTAGCAGAAATTGCGCCAGAAATTCCAAGGGCGATTTTGTACGATACACCACTTGCAGATCCAATTGCTGAAGCAAAAAAACGTGAGGCAACTGGATTACATCCAAACTTTCAATTATTAACGAAAGAGTTTGTCCAATTAGCACAGGGGCAAGGATACATTTTTCGCCCTTACACCATTAATGAATATAAAGATTTACAAACTATGATTGATTATGGCGTAGACGTCATTATTACTGATTGGCCAGCACGTGCTTTTGAGCTCCTTTCTTAAATGAAGGGGCTCTTTTTATTTTGGAAATTTCATTGTTTAAAATAAACAAAAACCCTCAATACTAATACAATAATGCTTGTATTAATGAGGGGCTGAAAAAGATGGATCAAACTATGAATCCAAAACTTAAAAAATATAAACGTCTTTTCTTCACCGTAATGTTTTCTTGTATTCTTTTTTTCGTTTTTTCCTTTTTCATTATCATTATAGCTGCAAAAATTATGGGACCTCCACCTGTTGCGGTTCCGCAAACGAGTGTCTTTTACGCTAATGATGACACTGTTATAGGGCAGAGTAATGAAATGCAAAAACGCTATAATGTATCTCTTGATGAAATTTCTCCTTATGTAAAAGAGGCGACACTATCTATTGAAGATCAACGATTCTACAAACATCATGGCTTTGATATGAAGCGCATTGTTGGTGCCATTGTTGCCGATTTAAAAGCAATGGCAAAAGTACAAGGTGCTAGTACTATTACACAACAGTATGCTCGTAACCTATACTTAGATCATGATAAAACGTGGAAACGTAAACTATTAGAAGCAATGTATACCGTTCGTCTTGAAGTAAACTACAATAAAAGTCATATTTTAGAAGGATATTTAAATACAATTTATTACGGGCATGGTGCTTACGGAATCGAAGCTGCTTCTCGCCTGTATTTTGATAAAACTGCAAAAGAATTAACATTAGCAGAGGCTAGTATGCTCGCAGGTATTCCGAAAGGACCTAGCTCCTATTCTCCCTTTTTTAAAGAAGAGCGTGCTAAAGGACGTCAGTCTCTCATACTAGATGAAATGGTAGAGCAAGGTTATATTACAAAACAGCAAGCTGCCTCAGCAAAAAAAGAAACACTTACTTTTGCCTCATTGGATACGAAAAAAGTTGCAGAAATTGCACCTTATTTCCAAGATGCTGTACAAGCTTCTCTTCTTCGTGATATCGGATTAGATGAGCAAGCCTTACAGCGGGGTGGCTTGCGTATTTATACAACGCTAGACCCTAAATTACAATCTGTAGCAGAGCAAGCTGTAAAAAATCATATTCCTGACACAACAAACATACAAACTGCTCTCGTCTCTATGAATCCGAAAACGGGTGAAGTGGCTGCCCTTGTTGGAGGAACTGATTATAATACGAGTCAATTTAACCGGGCTACACAAGCCGTTCGTCAGCCCGGTTCTACATTTAAGCCATTTCTATATTACGCAGCTTTGGAACGGGGATTCACCCCTGCTACGCGCTTAAAAAGCGAATACACTGTATTCACTTTAGGTGACGGCGTTTCAAAGTATAAACCGAAAAACTATAAAGATTATTATGCAGATGATTTCGTAACTATGGCACAAGCTCTCGCAGTCTCTGATAACATATATGCCGTGAAAACGAATTTGTTTTTAGGGGATGACACTCTCGCAAAAACTGCGAAGCAATTCGGAATTACGAGTGCATTAAAAGATGTGCCTTCTCTAGCTCTCGGTACGTCTCCTGTAAAACCGATTGAAATGGTGAATGCTTATAGCATGTTCGCAAATGGTGGAAAAGAAATAAAACCGATATTTATTCGCCGCATTATGGATCATGAAGGGAACATGTTATACGATGCCCATTTGGAGAGTAAACAAGTTCTCGATAAAAGCAAAGCGTTTGTGATGGAAGAGATGATGACTGGTATGTTTAATAAAAAACTAAGCAGCTATGCCGCTGTAACTGGGCAATCGATGTTATCAAAGCTATCAAGAACATATGCCGGAAAGTCTGGTTCTACTGAAACTGATAGTTGGATGATTGGATTTACCCCACAGCTCGTAACTGGTGTATGGGTTGGATATGATCAACCTAAATCCCTTTCAAACGTAGCAGAACAAGGATACGCGAAAAAAATATGGACCGATACGATGGAAAAAGGATTAGATGGACAGCCTAAAAAAGATTTCAAACAACCAACAGACGTTGTTGCTGTCGACGTTAACCCTGAAAACGGTAAGATTGCTACAAAAAATTGTCCCATTTCTGTGAAAATGTATTTCGCAAAAGGAACAGAGCCAACAGAGTATTGTATGGATCACGTTGATGATAAAGAAGAATTCGACAAGGCTAGTGAAGAGAAGAAAAAGACGGGCTGGTGGAAAAAATATCTCCCGTGGTAAGAAAGAAGGCTATTATCATTCATTGTCGGTAAATCGATATTCCTTGGCGAATCGTTGATATATTTTCATATACCATGGTCCTAGTCACTAAATAAAAAGGATGTCACCTAGTCAAAAACTCGACTTACGGGACATCCTTTTCTTTTATTCACCTAATAATGCACGGCGCAATTCTTCACTAGATTCGTTCCAAATTGCTTCATTATGCTCTTTTAAGAATGTACCAAGTACTTTTTTAGATGATTCATCCATATGATCGATCATGATGTGACGCTTTAGTGATTTATCCATTTTGTTTACATGCTCTGGAAGTGATTTATATCCGCGGCGAATTTCACGATCAACTGTCATTTCACAAGCAGTTACACCTGCGTAATATGCACCGTTTGGTGTTCTTTCAATCGTTACCCAAACAAGCCAAAATGGTTTTCCGTTTGGAACTTCATCTTTATTTGTTAAAAATTTAATACCTTTTTCTACTGTACTACGCGCATGCATCGCACCGATATCAACGAACGCAGTTTTCTCTAATACATCAACAAATACAGGGGAAATATTTTCTAGGCTTAATGCCCCAACACCAAAACCACCATGTCCATCTGTTGAGTCATTCTTCACTATATTAAAACCGATTTTTTTCTTTTTCTCTGTCATATGTAAATTCCTCCTCGCTTAATAATTATAGGAGCCCGAAAATAGGCGCAATGATACTTTGTAAAAACACTAATACATATGGAATAACAACATTAAAAATAGGTTGAATTGTGTAATTGCTAAGCGGTGTAATAACAAGAATTAATAACGCAATTGCTCCATACTTTTCATACTGTGTCATTTTCGCACGAATATTTGCTGGTGCTAAATCTTCCACAACGCGATAACCATCAAGTGGCGGGATTGGTAATAAGTTAAATACAAGTAAAACAATATTAAGCATAATAAAAATCTGAAAGAATTGACCCAGCGTATCTGCTACTGCAGGTGGAATCGCATCTAATACACCAAATGTTATTAAGCTATACCAAATAATTAAACCAATTGCACTTAAGATAAGATTACTTATCGGTCCCGCTATAGAAACTAATATTCCCGCAAGACGCGGTCTTTTAAAGTTATACGGGTTAACCGGTACTGGTCTTGCCCAACCGAATCCAAGAATTAATACAGCAATCATACCAATAGGATCTAAATGAGCCATCGGTGATAACGTTAAACGTCCTTGTTTTTTTGCTGTATCATCTCCAAATTTATATGCAACATACGCATGTGCAAATTCATGCACAGATAATGCAATAATAATTGCCATTGCTACCAATGGAATTTGTTGCAACGGATATCTAAATAACTGATCCATACTCCAACTCCTCTTCAATATGTCAAAAAAAGAAATTATTTGTTTTTTCGATTGTTCTTCCCCATAATCCGCTATAATAAGAGTGTAACTTACATAAAAGGAGCGATTGTACATGCCATACGTAACAGTGAAAATGCTAGAAGGACGCACAGAAGAACAAAAGAAAGCTCTTGCTGAGAAAGTAACAGCAGCAGTAAGCGAAACAACTGGTGCTCCTGAAGAAAACATCGTTGTTTTCATCGAAGAAATGTCTAAAAACCATTATGCAGTTGGCGGAAAACGCTTAAGCGACAAATAATCTCAAATTTTTTCATAAGAAGCAGCTCTTAGCTGCTTCTTATTTCTTTCCCTCTAACAACTCGATAATTCTCTCTTTATATTTTCCTCTTCTTCCATCTTCATAGATTAAATCATGCGGATAGAATAGTTTTTGATCCGTTCGCTTCTTACCTGTAATCGCCTCAACAATATCCGATTCACGCGAAAGCTCTCTAAGTTCCCCGTTCGGCATAAGAAGTAAGATTGGTAGACGTTCTTCTTCTTCTCCTGCACGATAAAAGTCATACGGTAAGTCTGATGTTGAATCAACAACTAAATAATACTCTGGATCGAGTCCAATCTTTTTAAATAAGCTACTTAATTCCATCCAATTATCTAAACCGTGCTTATCAGTAAACTCTACATATTTAAATAGATTTCTGTTCATAAAGCGGCGGCATAAATCACTTAAAATTTGATCTTCTTCATCTTGCCATACTTGGAAGTAATAATACATTACGTTCTCGTCTAGCTTTAAATAATCCTCTACTGTTACTTCTTCTTCAAATAAAGAATAGAAATGAACAGGATGATTTTTAAACGCATAATACTTCTCATGCAACGATTTAGCTCGGTGTAAAATCTTCGTTAAAATTACTTCTGCACTACGTGTTACCGGATGAAAATATACTTGCCAATACATTTGATAACGGCTCATAATATAATGCTCTACAGCATGCATACCACTATTTTTAATGACAACTTGATTACCGTATGGGCGCATGACACGCAGTATACGCTCCATATCAAAGTTCCCATACTTTACACCAGTAAAATATGCATCTCTTAATAAATAATCCATACGATCAGCATCAATCTGGCTTGAAATCATACTAATCGCTAATTTATTAGTAGATGTTTTCGCAATGACATCTGCTACCTTTTGCGGGAAATCCTTATCAACACGGCTTAACACACGATTAATTTCCGTATCACCAACGATAATCTTTTGGGTAAATTTCTCATGATCTAACGAAAATACTTTTTCAAACGAGTGAGAAAACGGGCCGTGACCGACATCATGAAGTAATGCCGCACATAAACATAATAATCTATCTTCAGCATTCCAGTTCGGTCTGCCATCAAACACATCATCAATCATACGACGAATAATTTCATATACACCTAACGAATGAGTAAAGCGACTATGCTCTGCACCGTGAAATGTAAAAAATGTCGTTCCAAGCTGCTTTATACGGCGCAAGCGTTGAAATTCTTTCGTTCCGATTAAATCCCAAATAACGCGATCGCGCACGTGCACATATTTATGTACTGGGTCTTTAAACACTTTTGTTTCGCTGAGTTTGTCGTTTAAATATACCACCTTCCGACATCCCCCTTCCTTTACTACATTCTTACTTTATATTATAAACGAAATAAGAAACAGAAAGAAATGAAAGACTATATTAATTCCTGTTATATAAAGAAAAATCACTCTTACCGACGTAAAAGTGATTTTTCTTTATATATTATTTTCCTAAAACAAACTCAGCAACTTCGTCTAAGATCATTTCTTTACCTAGTGGGAAGTATCCTTTGTTTAGGTCTTCATTGCTAATTGTGAATACGTGATTGTTTTTAACAGCGTTCATATTTTTCCAAATTGATTCTTCTTGGAATTCTTTTAGACGCTGAGAACCGTCACCAGTTGTAAATACGAATAAGTAATCTGGATTGTAATCGATTAAAGCTTCTTTTTGTACTTGTACTAATGGTTTATCAGTTGGTGTACCTTTAACTGCTGGTAACTTTAAGTCATTAAAGATTACGCTACCGTAACCGTAGTCACCGTATACGCGGAAAGCATTTGGATATGCAGCCATTTTCATGAATGTTGCATCACCAGTTTTAGCGATGATTTTGTCATGTAATTTGCTTGCTTTTTCATCATACTGTTTGAACCATTCTTTTGTTTCTTTCTCTTTACCGAAGATTTGACCTACTTCTTCGAATTTTGGACGCCATTGGTCTAATGGAGTTTTTAACATAACTGTTGGTGCAATTTTAGATAATTGATCATAAATCTTTTCTTGACGATTGTTTACAAGAATTAAGTCTGGTTTTGCAGCAGCTACTGCTTCGATGTTAATTTTATCGCCCCAAGCAGAACCTACTGGTTTCACGCCTTCTAATTTCTTTGCAATATGTCCATCAATTTTTTCTTGTGTTGTATTTGCAGTAATAATCGGTTTCATACCGAAAATTAATAATTCTTCTGTTGAACCACTAAGGTCAGCAATTTTCTTTGGATTTGCAGGAATTTTAATTTCCCCTTTTGCATGCTGTACAGTGCGCTCTTCAACCTTCGCATCTGCTTTCTTCTCTTCTTCTTTGTTAGAACAAGCTGCAAATAGTACAGAAGTAACAACTAGTACCATTGCTAATAGTGCCATTTTAAAATTCTTCATATTCCCACTCCTTCTAGCTGTATTTCTCTTATAATTTGCATGTAACTATAAGAAACGAAAACAACATTTAATTAATATATATTTATTAAATGTTGTTTATAGCCCGTTCTAACGGGCGTTCAACTTCCCATCTAGGGGTAAGAAGCTCAACGTCCATTAGAACCCCCCCTCTCACCTCTTTAAGAGGGGGAAATTCTATTAATTATGCTTTTTTGCGCAATTGATTATTAATCATCGCTAAATCGTATGTTAAACAAATTGGTTTACAGTTTACTGGACATGGAACGATTTGCGCTTCAATCTCAAATACGTTACGAAGTGTTTCACTCGTCATAACTTCATCTGGCGTTCCTTGTTTCATTAACTTACCTGCTTTTAATGCAATCATATGATCAGAGAAACGAGAAGCATGATTTAAATCGTGAATAACCATCACAATCGTTCTGCCTTCTTCTTTGTTTAACTTCTTCAGTAAGTTTAATACCTCAAGTTGATGAGCCATATCTAAGTATGTTGTTGGTTCATCTAACACAAGTAAATCTGTTCCTTGTGCAAGAGCCATCGCAATCCATACACGTTGACGCTGCCCACCTGATAAGGCTTCTGCTGGACGATTTGCGAATTCTGTCATCCCCGTCACTTCAAGTGCCCAATGAATGTAGCGATAATCCTCTTCTTTCAATGTTCCAAATCCTTTTTGATGAGGAAAACGTCCATATGAAACAAGTTCAAACACAGTAAGGCCTGTTGGCACTTCTGCAGTTTGTGGTAAAATCGCCATTTTCTTTGCGATTTCTTTCGTTGGCTGTTTCTCAATTGCTTTTCCATCAAGATAAACAGTACCTCGTTTTGCTTTCAAAATACGAGAAGCCGTTTTTAATAATGTAGATTTCCCACAACCATTTGGTCCAATAATCGTTGTAATTTGCCCTTCCGGAATTTCAACTGTTAATCCATCTATAATTAACCCTTCATTATAGCCAACAGATACCGCATCAACCGCTAAAGTTGCCATACAAAAAGCCTCCCTTTATTTTGTCCTCATAAGTAAATATATGAAATATGGTGCGCCAATTACAGAAATAACAAGTCCGACCGGTATTTCTGAAGTTGGTAACACACTTCTTGAAATTACATCTGCAAATAAAAGTAAGAACGTTCCTATTAATGCAGCCGTTGGTAACATAATTTGATGTTTACCACCAACGAGGCTTCTCGCTAAATGCGGAGCCATTAAACCGATAAAACCAATGCCGCCCGCAACAGCGACAGATGCACCCGCTAAACAAACTGCAATAAATAATAATTTACGTCTTTCCTTTTCTACGTTTACACCAAGGCCAACTGCTGTAGAGTCGCCTAAATTCATTACATTTAATATGTGCGCTTTACTAATGGCAAGTGGTAAGAAAATAATCATCCATGGGAGTACACTTAGTACGAACTTCCAATCTGTTCCCCATAAACTTCCTGCCAACCAAATCGTTGCAAAACGGAAGTCGTTCGATGTCATCTTCATAGAAAAAATTAAACTAACAGCACCAAATCCAGCTGCAACAGCGATACCAACAAGAATTAATCGAGTTGATGAAACACCGTCTTTCCATGCTAGTAAATAAATAATAACCGCTGCCAATATCGCCCCAACTAGTGCGAAGAACGGAAGGATAAATACAGATAAAAGTGTACCTGTTCCAACTTTTCCGAAGAAAAAGTAGACGAATACAACAACTGTTAATCCCGCTCCAGCGTTAATACCGATAATACCTGGATCAGCAAGTGGGTTTCGTGATAACCCTTGCAAAATTGCACCTGACATAGCTAGTGCAGAACCAACTAATATAGCAATAACCATACGTGGCATACGAAATTCAAATAAAATAACAGATTGATCTTCTGCACCTAATCCAACCAATGACTTTAATACATCCATTGGTGGTATTTTAAATGTTCCTGTATTTAAGCTTACTAAAAATACAGCAACGATTAATCCTACTAAAATCGTTAAAATAGAAACGTTCTTTTTTGTTAAGACGCTCGTCCTCACATTTTCCCTCTCCCTTCGTTACGTGCTAAGTAGAGGAAGAATGGAACTCCAATTAGCGCTGTAATTGCTCCAATTGGCGTTTCAAATGGTGGATTAATAACGCGAGATAACATATCTGCACATTCAATTAACAATCCACCTAAGACCGCAGAACATGGAATAACCCATCTATAATCTGAGCCTACAAGGAAACGAGTCATATGTGGAATTACAAGACCAACAAATCCAACCGATCCTGCCATAGAAACCGCAGAACCCGTTAATACAAGAACAAGTACTGTTCCAATGAATTTAATTAATGTAGTATTTTGACCTAGCCCAATCGCAATTTCTTCACCAAAGCTTAAAATGGTAATATATCTCGACATCATAATTGCTATAATGAGGCAAACAAGACCAATCGGTACTAACATATTAATACTTTGCCATTTCACTCCGGCAACGCCGCCTGCATTCCACATACTCACCTCTTGGGCAAGATTGAAGTACAATGCAATTCCAGATGAAATTGCCCCTAATAAAGCACTAATTGCAGCTCCAGCTAAAGCTAATTTCACAGGTGTTAATCCACCCGGTGAAGAAGACCCAATACCATATACAATACTTGCTCCAAACGCAGCTCCAATAAAAGATGCGATAACAAACATTAAATAAGGTGAATTAGGGAAGAATGCATACATAATTGCAATCCCGAATACAGCACCATCTGTAATCCCCATTAACGATGGTGATGCAAGTGGATTCCGTGTCATCCCTTGCATAATGGCTCCTGATACCGCTAAAAAGGCACCTGCAACTACGCCCCCTATCGCCCTAGGCATGCGAAGTTCTTGAATTACGTTATGATGCGTTATAGACCCATCAAACTGAAATACAGCTTGCCAAACGGTCTTTAAACTAATATCTGCAGCACCAAACGAAATAGAAACTGCCATGCTTAAAGCTAACAAAATTGTGCCTGCTATTAAAATAATAGAGGCAACGAGCGGTCTGCTCTTAATCTCTTTAACATTCACATCTTGCTGTTCTATACTCCTTGCGCTCGCTTCCATCCCTCAACCATCCTAACCAACAACATATATTTAATAAAATGAAATTTATTCTCAAATAGTAATAAAAAAAATTAGATGAATTGATATTTTCCTGATAATGATTCTCAGAATCAGACACTTTCTATTTTACCTACCGCTTCAAAAGGCTGTCAACCATTATTTTGAAATACGAATTCATACAAAACGCTATCTTACGGACATAAAAAAAGAAGAGTAATCTATTCACTCTTCTTTTTCTTACTTATTTAACTTTGCTGCAATTTTTACAATTAATTCGTCTTCTGTTGGAGCCGCAACTGGACGATTATTTACAAACGCGAATGATTTTTTACGACCAGGGCCACAGTAAGACTGACATGCAACCTCAATCGTTGCACATGAATCTACTTTTTTTAACTTCGGAATCAGCGTTTTAACGTTCGTCGCCTGACAATCATCGCACACACGAAATTCGTTTCCCATTATATATAACACTTCCTCTATTTTAAACTTTTCACAAGTACATTTAAAAATAAACACTAAATGGTATTTTACCGCTCTTTGAAGCTTGTTGCAAGTCTCCGGACATAGCTCTATTCCTATATAAGGCTACATATTATTTATATTTTCTCCTTCAAAAGCTTCCACCATTCATAGTAAAAATTTCTTCTCTTCATCGAAATCTACCATATTTTTAAAAGCTTTGTATAAAAGCTTTTTTTTTTGCCCATTATAAAAATAGGAAGTTCATAAAAAGAAAGGGAGTTGAATCTATGAAAGTAAGACAAGATGCTTGGACAGACGAGGACGATTTATTACTTGCTGAAACGGTGCTTCGCCATGTTCGAGAAGGAAGTACTCAATTGAATGCATTTGAAGAAGTAGGAGATCAGTTAAACCGCACATCCGCTGCTTGTGGTTTCCGCTGGAACGCTGTCGTTCGCTATAGTTATGAGCAGGCTCTTCAACTAGCAAAAAAACATCGTAAAGATAAAATGCGTGCTGCGAGCGGCGAACAGGCAAAAAAACGCTTACTTTATACACCACCAGCTTCAGAAGCGGTAGATGATTATGAAGAACTAGTACCATACGAAGCAGCTGTTCAATATAAAGAAGCAATTCCATATCAAGAGCCGACTGTCCCTGCTCCAAAAAGCTCGATAACAATGCAAGATGTTATTTACTTTTTACAAACAGTTGGATCTTCAAATATAAAAATAACAGCTCTTGAAAACGAGAATACGAGATTGAAACAAGAAATTAAAGCGCAAATCTTGCGAAATGAAGAACTAGAAAAGAAACTAGAAAAATTAGAACAACAATCTCATACTGTACAAGAAGATTACGAAACACTTATGAATATTATGAACCGAGCTCGTAAATTGGCAGTAATGGATGAGGAGGAGCGTCCCCAAACCTCTTTTCGAATGGATCGAAACGGTAATTTAGAAAAAATTGCAGAATAAAAAGGATGCATGCAATGCATCCTTTTTATTCTTTCACTTCAAAATCCCCCTTTATCCCGCTATTTGTGGGCAGTAAAACTCCTTTTTTTATTTTTTGCTATAATAGAGATTGTCATTTTAAAGATAAGGGGTTAGTTATATGAGCAATTCCCGTTCGATTTTATCTCAGCCAGAGTGGCGTATTGTGGATCAGTCTAGTTTAGGACCAACATTCCATGCACTTCAGTCATTCGCAATGGATGACACTTTATGCACAAGCATCGGAAAAGGTCACTCCGCTGCAACAATGCGTTCTTGGGTTCATCACAATACAATTGTTCTTGGCATTCAAGATTCGCGCCTACCACATTTAGAAGAAGGTATTTCCTTTTTAAAAGAAAACAACTTCAATGTTATCGTTCGTAATTCTGGCGGACTTGCGGTCGTACTTGATGAAGGTGTTTTAAACGTATCACTTTTATTCCAAGAAACAGAAAAAGGTATCGATATTGATCTTGGGTACGATACGATGTGGCATTTAATTAAGGAAATGTTAAAAGATTACGATGTTACTATCGAGGCAAAAGAAATTGTTGGTTCTTACTGTCCTGGTAGCTATGATTTAAGTATTCGTAATCAAAAATTCGCTGGTATTTCACAGCGCCGTATTCGCGGTGGCGTTGCTGTACAAATTTACTTATGTGCAACAGGAAGCGGTTCTGAGCGTGCCGCACTCGTTCGTGATTTCTACAACGTAGCAATTCAAAGAGAAGAAACGCGATTTACGTACCCTGAAATTGTACCGAGTACGATGGCTTCACTCTCTGAATTACTTGGCGAAACAATTACAGTACAAGATTTAATGATGCGCCTTTTAAAAACGCTGCAACAATTCGCTCCAAAGTTAACACCATCTCAACTAACAGTAGATGAAATTCCTTTATACGAGACGAATTTACAACGTATTATTGATCGCAACAATAAAGCACTTGGTTTAGAAAAATAAAAAAGACCACCCACATTTCAAAAGAAATAGGGTGGTCTTTTTTCATACTAATTCATTACAGAATTAAAGTGCTTGAGCTGCCGTAATTAAAGCTAACTTGTACACTTCTTCTTCGTTACATCCACGAGATAGGTCATTTACAGGCATGTTTAAACCTTGTAAGATTGGTCCTACTGCTTCGAAGTTACCTAAGCGTTGAGCGATTTTGTAGCCAATATTACCAGCTTCTAGGCTTGGGAATACGAATACGTTAGCATCACCTTTAATTGTAGAACCTGGAGCTTTCTTCTCAGCTACAGATGGTACGAATGCAGCATCGAATTGGAATTCTCCATCTAAAGTTAATTCAGGAGCCATTTCTTTCGCAATGCGAGTTGCTTCTACAACTTTTTCTGTTTCTGGAGATTTCGCAGAACCTTTTGTAGAGAAGCTTAACATAGCAACGCGTGGGTCAATGCCGAATAGTTCAGCAGTTTTCGCACTTTCGATACCAATTTCAGCTAAATCTTGGCTGTTTGGTGCAATGTTAATTGCGCAATCAGCGAATACATACTTCTCTTCTTCACGTACCATGATGAATACGCCTGAAGTTTTTGTAACGCCTGGTTTTGTTTTAATAATTTGAAGTGCTGGACGAACTGTATCAGCTGTAGAGTGAGCTGCACCACTTACTAAACCTTGTGCTTTGCCCATGTATACAAGCATTGTACCGAAGTAGTTTTCGTCTTTAAGGATTTTGCGAGCATCTTCTTCTGTTGCTTTACCTTTACGGCGTTCAACGAAAGATGCTACCATTGCATCCATTTCTTCATATGTAGCTGGGTCATAAATATCAACGCCTGCTAATGTTAAATTCATGCTAGCAGCTTTTGCGCTAATTTCTTCTTTATTACCAACTAAAATTGGTTTTACTAACTCTTCTTTTGCTAAACGCTCTGCAGCGCCTAAAATTCTTTCATCAGTTCCTTCAGGAAGTACGATAGAAATGCCTTTTCCTTGAACTTTTTCTTTTACTGTTGTAAATAAGTTGCTCACGAATAAACCCTCCTACATATGTTAAAAAAACTCTATCTTTAAGAATACTGCTTTTCTTCTATATTTTAAACTTATAGCTCCCAAAAAATAGATAAAATAAAAATGATTATATTTTCATAAAATTCAGCCATAAAATCCACCTTATTTTAGAAGGCTCTGCCCTCTTTACTATTCCCTATAAATGTGACAATTTTACGCGCTAAGGTTTTATATAGATGATTTTAAAACTATATATGCTATAGTTAACGTGTAAAATATCATTAACTGAGGTGAATAGAATGAGTGAAGCAACAACAACGTTAGATGGCTGGTATTGTTTACATGATTTACGTTCTATTGATTGGGCAGCATGGAAAACATTATCTAGTGACGAACGCGGACAAGCAGTGTCTGAATTTTTAAATGTCGTTGAAAAATGGAACGAAGTAGCTGCTGCAAAAAAAGGCAGTCATGCAATGTATACAGTTGTTGGTCAAAAAGCAGATATTATGCTGATGATCTTACGTCCAACAATGGAAGAATTAAATGAAATCGAAACAGAATTAAATAAAACAACATTAGCTGAATATTTAGTTCCTGCATATTCTTACGTATCTGTTGTTGAACTAAGCAACTACCTTCCAGCTGATGAAGATCCATACCAAAACCCACAAATCTTAGCTCGCTTATATCCTGAGTTACCAAAAGCAAATCATATTTGCTTCTATCCAATGGATAAGCGTCGCCAAGGTAATGACAACTGGTACATGCTTCCTATGGAAGAACGTAAAAAAATGATGTACAGTCACAGTAAAATCGGTCGCCAATACGCAGGGAAAGTACGCCAAGTAATTTCAGGATCAGTCGGATTCGACGATTTCGAGTGGGGCGTAACATTATTCGCTGACGATGTTCTTCAATTTAAGAAGCTTATATATGAAATGCGCTTCGATGAAGTAAGTGCTCGTTACGGTGAATTCGGTACATTCTTCGTTGGGAACATTTTACCAGGCGAAAAAGTAGAGAAATTTTTACACATATAATAATGAAAAAGGAACGAATTTCGTTCCTTTTTTTATTATCCTCTATATTTCTTCTCAAAAAACTTCTTTTCTCTGCAAATTTGAACAAAAATCGACAAATTCTTTTCAAATTTCTTGTAAGATTGTAACCTTTTCACATCCAAATTTATGCTAAAATGGTACGAGCTATATGCTAATAACGATGCGAAGGTGATAATGTATATGAAGAAAATCTTGTCTATTTTACTAGCGTTTCTATTGTCAATTTCTTCCTTAGGAGTAACAACATCCCATGCAGAAGAAAAAATACATATAGAGGCAGCTGCTGCACTTCTATTTGATGCAGATACAGGAAAAATACTGCATGAACAAAATCCAGATGAATTACTAGCTATCGCTAGTATGTCAAAATTAATTGTTGTTTATGCCGTATTAGAAGCAATTAAAGAAGGAAAAATCACTTGGGATACGAAAGTAAACATTTCTGATTACGCTTATGAAGTTTCACGTAATAATGAATTCTCTAACGTACCGTTCGAAAAGGGACGCCAATATACTGTAAGAGAATTATATCATTCTATCGTTATCTTCTCTGCGAATGGATCTAGTATTGCTTTAGCAGAATTACTTGCAGGCAGTGAGAAAAACTTCTTAAATCTTGCAAATGAACATGCAGAAAAACTAGGGTTAAAGAAATATAAATTTGTAAACGCTACTGGGTTGAATAACGCTGATTTAAAAGGGAAACATCCTGAAGGAACTGATCCGAATGGAGAAAACTCTATGTCAGCTCGCGATATGGGTATTCTTTCAAAAACAATTATTACAAAGTATCCAGAAATGCTAGAGGATACAAAACAAAGATTTAGAAACTTCCCAGATAATCATCCGAAACCAATTCGTATGGAAAACTGGAACTGGATGTTACCAGGTGCTGCTTTCGCTTATGAAGGAGCAGATGGTTTAAAAACAGGAAGTTCTGATACTGCTGGATATGGATTCACTATTACAGCAAAACGTGGTGATTTACGCCTTATTTCAGTTATTATTAAAACAAAATCAATGGATGAGCGTTTCACAGAATCTCGTGCATTAATTGAATATGGGTTTAATAACTTCGAAAAACAGAAATTAAAAATAGATAAAAACAACAAAATTTCTGTAGTAAAAGGGAAAGAAGACTACGTAACAGTTACACCAGAAAAAGAAGTGACAGTAGTTACTGCAAAAGGTAGCAAAGCACCTTACAAAATTTCTACTGAAGCGGATAAGTCACTCGCTGAAGATGGACATTTAGTTGCTCCTATTAAGAAAGATGCAAAGGTTGGTTCCATCGTTTTAGAGCCAACTGATAAATACGGATTTTTAGATGGAACTAAAAGTATGAAAGTTGCTGCAAAAACGACAGAAGAAGTAGCAAAAGCAAATTGGTTCGTATTAACAATGCGTTCCGTTGGTGATTTCTTCTCAAACTTATGGTCCAAAATATTTTAATGATAAAAAGCTAGCACACGCTAGCTTTTTTATTTTCCTCTCTCAATGTAAAACTTCGTTTGGTTGTCATATCCGAGTCCTTTTTCTCATACGTATGAACTAGTAATTGTTCCACACTTCATCTAGAAAAAACCTCTTTCCAAAGGGTATTCCAAAAAGAGAGGTGACACATAATGGGTGTTATTGCTTATAACGAAGAAGATGTAAAGTTATTAGCTAGACTGATGCGTGCTGAAGCCGAAGGAGAAGGGCAACAAGGAATGTTAATGGTCGGAAACGTTGGGGTAAATCGTGTCCGCGGAAATTGTTTAGATTTTAAAAAAATACGTAATTTACGTCAAATGGTTTATCAAAATCCTGGTGGTTTTGAGGCAACTCAAAAAGGGTATTTTTATCAGCGAGCGAGAGAGCAAGATATCGCATTAGCAAGACGGACCATTCAAGGACAACGTTTTTGGCCCGCCAATTTTGCCTTATGGTTCTTTAGACCTGAAGGTCCTTGCCCGCCAACTTGGTATGACCAACAAAATTCTGGACGTTTTAAAAAGCATTGCTTCTTTCAACCATCTGGTGAAGATTGTCCTGGCGTATATTAAGGAATGAAAATGAGGAGGGATTTTTGAATGGCACAGCAACAAAACCCATACTACGGAACAGGTTTTTATCAACCATCTGGAACTTATGTACAACCGCAACAAATGACTCCTGGGCAACAGCAACAGCAGCAAGCGATGCAACAACAAGCTGCTCAGGCTCAACTTGCAGTTTCTCAAGGTATGTTACCACTAGAGCAATCGTATATTGAAAACATCCTTCGTTTAAACAAAGGCAAGCCGGCTACAGTTGTAATGACTTATGAACGTGGTAGTTCGCTTGGTACACAATCTTATACAGGGATCATCGAGGCAGCTGGCCGTGATCATATTGTAATTAGTGAACCGAAATCTGGAAAGCGCTATTTGCTACTAATGATTTACTTAGATTATGTAGAATTCCCAGGAGAAATTGCGTATTTACCTGCCCAACAAGCAACTTATGCTCCAAGACCATAAAAAAAAGCTGGCAAATGCCAGCTTTTGTTTTTTTATAACCCTTTTACAACTGCAGTTCCGACTAAAATCCACGCCACAATAAACGCTACACCACCGAGAGGTGTAATTGGGCCAAAGAATTTAATACCTGTTGTACTTAATGCATAAAGACTGCCTGAGAACATAATAATCCCAGCTACCATAAACCAACCCGCAGCGCTTAAAAGTGATGATTGCATTTTGTCCATTAATAAAGCAACTACAAATAAGCCCCCTGCATGAAACATTTGATATGTAACGCCCGTCTTCCACACTTCTAACATTTTTGCAGAAATTTTATTTTCTAAACCATGTGCTCCAAAAGCCCCTAATGCAACGGATAATCCCGCTGCAATGCAACCTAGTAAAAAGAAAATTTTCATCTTAATTCCCCTTTTTTACTTTTATCATAAGCAATTTTTTCATATAAGCCAAACGATTGTGCTTTTAAAAGTCCAATAAAGAGTTACCGTTTGCATCATCTTCTTTTATATATACTGGCTCTCCAGAAATCGGCATCACCGGCTGAACTGTTGTCATAGGCTGAGATCCGATTATTTGTGATTGAACTTGTGGTTCTCTATAAGTATGGGATTCAACTTGTTCATCTAATAATAAATCACATAATGCTCGCACAACTAATAAATGTTCTTTAGACTTTTGCCCTTCACTACTTTTTGCCTTTGCAATTTCATTCGCCATTTTATTTAAAATCTTGTCGCTAGATATTTGCATTCCTTATCACCTCGTACTTTGTAATTCTTTCTCAAATTGTCCCAGTTTCTCTACTGAACCAAATACTATTATCATATCACGTTCTTGCAGTTTTTCCTGCCCCGTTGGATTATGAATAATATTTCCATCCCTTAAAATAGCCAAAATTGTTACATCAAATTGATTTCTCACATCACTTTCTAGTAACGATTTATTGACTAAGATAGAATCGTTTCCGACTGAAATTTCTTCAATTACAAATGATTGTTCTATTCCATACAGTACTGTATCAATATAATGAACTGTTAGCGGATTCGCAATACCTTTTGCAATATGAATTCCTGCCATACTAGATGGATTAATGACCTTATTTGCACCAGCGCGTCGTAATTTCTCTTCTGTTTCTGGCTTTTCAGCTCTTGCTACAATTTTAATTGCATCGTTCAATCCCCTTGCTGTTAATGTAATAAATACATTTTCAGCATCGTTTGCTACGATAGCAACTAGACCCGCTGCCTTCGAAATTCCAGCGTTATGTAATACTTGATCTTCCGTTGCATCCCCGTGTACATATAAAAGTTTTTCCTGCTCCAATATACTTTCATCTTTATCCACAACTACAAATGGCATTTTCTTTTCCTGCAATTCATGTACAACTTGAAGCCCTACTCTACCGCATCCACACACTATAATATGATTTTCTAACTGTGCTATTTGTTTATCCATCTTCTTCCTCCGCACTGCATGAAATAAATTCCCTTCAATAAGCATAGCTGCTACTACCCCAATTGCATACGTAACGATACCGACGCCAATAGGTATAATAAGAAGAGCAAAAACTTTTCCCGCCTGCGTTACAGGAACCGCATCTCCATATCCAACAGTTAATACAGTAATCATCGTCATCCAAAATGCTTGAAATAAACTAATCTCTTCAATTATCATAAATCCTAGCGTTCCTAGAATTACAACAAAGGTCATACATACAACTGCTATCCATAATTGCTTACGTGCATTCATATTATGTTTCAACTCTTTTCTCTATCTACAATCTTTGCCAGAGGAAATGAAATACGTATATACTAGAAACGGAATCTATGAAAGAGGTCGATATAATGAAGATATTTCTTTCTGCCTTGCAATGGGCACTATTTATTTTAGCTGGAAGTCTTATTGTACCAATTAGTGTCGCAACTAGTTACGGTCTTGATGGCGCTGAAGCCATCGCGTTTGTACAAAGAACATTATTTGTTCTCGGATTTGCTGGTCTCTTGCAAGCTATATTTGGGCATAAACTTCCTATTCAAGAAGGTCCTGCAGGCCTTTGGTGGGGAATCTTCTCCCTTTATGCAAGTTTAGGCGTCGTATTATTTGGATCAAGCAATGAAACGCTTAAGGTCCTCCAGTACGCTTTCCTATTAAGCGGAATCATTTGTATTATTCTTAGTGTTTTTGGACTTATCGATAAACTAGTTCGTTACTTTACACCGACAGTAATTGGAACATATTTATTCCTTCTCGTCGCACAACTTAGTGGCTCCTTCTTAAAAGGCATGTTTGGTCTTGATGGACAACACACAGAAGTACAGGCTAACGTATTTATTCTTTCACTCATTGTTATTTTACTATCTTTTTTCATTATGAAGCTACCTATTATTGGACAATATTCCGTTCTTTTCAGTATCGTCTTCGGCTGGATATTATTCGCATGCTTCGGATTATCTAATCCAGTAACACCTGTGACAGATATAATTCGTCTTCCATCTCTATTTGTTTTCGGAATGCCTCGCATTGAATGGAACATGGCAATTACAGTAGTTTTCGTCACACTACTACTTCTAACAAATATGTTAGCAAGCATTCGCGTTGTACAAAAGGTTGTTTCTAAATATGAAAAAGATCCCGCTCCAAATCGCTTCAAACAAGCTGGCATTATAACAGGAATAAATCAATTACTAGGTGGTCTATTTTCAGCCATTGGTCCTGTTGCCATTTCTGGATCAGCAGGATTTATCGCAACGACAAATATTTATAAACGCCTTCCATTTATGTTAGGATCAAGTTTTATCATTCTTGTTAGTATATTCCCAAAGATTACTTCATTCTTTGCAGCAATCCCCGTTGCAGTTGGGTATGCTGCGATTTACCCTGTATTTGCAAGCATGATTGGTCTCGCTTTTCGCGAATATAACACTGTACAAAATAAAGAACAATTATTTAAAGTAGCAGGTCTTTCAATATTTACAGGAGTGGGAGTTATGTTCATTCCGGCAGGAGCATTTTCTACGCTACCACCATTTTTAGCATCGTTTTTAAGTAACGGTCTCGTTCTTGGGTCTGTTATGGCTATTTTGCTGGAAATACTATTTTCTCGTTCGAACGAAAAGCAACTATCGTAAATTGGAAAACTTCCATTATTGCACTCTACCTTTAGAGTTGTTACGATAATGATAAAGTGAAACTTTAATCAGTGGGGTTTTTGTTCATCCCCACTGATTATTAGCCCACACCAATCGGGCGTTTACGGGCAGTTAATCTCCCACCTAACTTCTTTGCTCCAGCCAAATTTTGAGGTGGGAGTCTTACTGCCCACAAATAGCGGTATAAAATATCATGGGCAACACGCTCATGATATTTTATACTAACAATGCAGAACCTTTCTTATCTTCATGCAAAGAGGTTCGATGTCTTACTATATATTCTCCAATATCTTCATAAAAATTTATTTCTATTCCAACAAAGAAAGGAATTTTCTATATGACTTATAAAATGATTGTTTTAGATTTAGATGATACTTTATTACGCGATGACCATACCATTTCACCTCGTACGAAAGAGGCTTTAATGACAGCACAAGAGCAAGGAGTTAAAGTTGTACTGGCTTCTGGGCGTCCAACGTTTGGTATGCGCAATGTTGCAAAAGAACTTCGTTTAGAAGAATACGGTAGCTTCATTCTATCCTTTAACGGTGCAAAAATTATTAACTGTAAAACAAATGAAGAAATCTTTAGTAGTACGCTATCTCCTGAGATCGTTCACAACCTATTTGAAATTAGTAAAACTGAAGACGTTTGGATTCATACTTATATTGGCGATGATATCGTGACAGAAGAAAATAACCCGTATACCGAAATTGAGGGTGACATTACTGGTATGCCAATTGTTGTAGTAGATGATTTTAAAGCCGCTGTAACAGATCCTGTAGTAAAAGTATTAATGAACAAAGAAGCTGAACGCCTTGTTGAAGTAGAAAAGAAACTACAAAAACAACTAGAAGGCCAATTAAGCGTAATGCGTTCAAAACCATTCTTCTTAGAATTTACTGAATATGGTGTTACAAAAGGAACAAGCCTAAACCAACTAATCCAAAAACTTGGTATTAAGCGTGAAGAGGTTATCGCAATGGGTGATAGCTATAACGACCAAGCTATGATTGAATTTGCTGGTCTTGGCGTTGCAATGGGCAATGCACCAGATGATATTAAAGAAATTGCGAACTACGTGACAGATACAAATATGAACGATGGTGTTGCAAAAGTTGTAGAGAAATTCGTTTTAAAAACGGAAGTACTTGTTTAATATTTTCATTCATAAAACCTATTTGAAGTCAAATACTTCAAATAGGTTTTTATTTAAATTACAATGCTTTTGTGACTATATTTTGAACTTTGCACTATTCTCGTAGTGTAAACTTTCTTTTTGTATATAATGGAACAAAATAGACTATTTTATTTTGAAAAAGAATACAAATTTACTATATACAAGCATACGTTAAAGGAGGATACTTCATGTTATCTACACCAATCGGACGATTAAGAGCAATCGGCTTAGTTGAGGGGATTTCTTTCCTATTACTATTATTTGTAGCAATGCCATTAAAATATTTCGCGGGGTTTGCAACAGCCGTTAAAATTACAGGTATGGCTCACGGAGTTCTATTTATACTATTTATCTTTGCGGTAATTCAAGTAACAATCGTACACCGTAAATCAATTTTATGGGCACTTGGCGCACTTGCTGCATCAGTTATCCCATTTGGTACTTTTGTACTAGATGCAAAACTAAAAAATGAACAGTAATAGTAAAAAGGTAGTTAACAATTGTTAACTACCTTTTTTACGTTTATATATTTAGAATTTCCCAATCAATTTCTCTTTCACCCATATTATCTAAAATCGTATTTACTTTAGAATACGGTTTACTGCCAAAGAAACCACGTCTTGCTGATAATGGACTTGGATGCACGGATTCAATAATATGATGATTCGTATTCGTAATTAACTTTTTCTTCGCCTGAGCATGGCGGCCCCACAATATGAAAATAACTGGCTTTTCACGTTCATTTAATAGCTCAATTACGCGATCTGTGAAATGCTCCCATCCTTTTCCTTTATGAGAGTTTGCTTCACCTTGTCGAACTGTTAATACAGTATTTAATAATAAAACTCCTTGCTCCGCCCACTTTACTAAATAACCGTTATTCGGAATTTCATAACCATATTCCTCTCGAAGTTCTTTATACATATTTAACAATGACGGTGGTGTTTTAATACCAGGTTGTACAGAAAAGCTTAAACCATGCGCTTGATTCGGTCCATGATATGGATCCTGTCCTAAAATGACAACCTTTGTATTTTCATAACTTGTATACTGAAGAGCGTTAAAAATATCTTCTACCTTTGGATAAACAACATGTGTACTGTACTCTTCTTTCAAAAAATTAGCTAGCGTATAATAATATTCTTTCTCAAATTCGGGTGCCACTAATGGCCCCCAATCATTATTTAAAACTGTTTCCATGCTTTCACTTCCTGTCCAATTAATTCACCATATCCTGCTTTGTAAATACTACAAACGAAATAATAAGGGAAACAACTGCCCAAATCGTTAAATTCATTAAAGAAAATCCCATCGATAGCCCTTGTAATGCAGGTAATTTTCCTGATAAATAATCCGTTAACGTTAAGTTCACACTAAAAATATATTTCGCACCTTCCCAAGATGTTGCGAATGAGCTTAAAATGCCTCCTGCAATTAATGCGGCTAGCATAACGCCCATACCAGCTGGTGTATTACGAATTAAAACAGAGACCATAAATGATATAGTTCCGACAACGATAGCAACAAACCAAGCTAATCCATACGCCATTAAGATGTATTGCCACTGCGGAATAAGATGTACAAAATTCGTATTTAATGTCTCCTTATCAATGACGAACCCTGTTAAAACAGGTAAGTTCCATCCAGAGTATCCAAATACAAGCCCGGATAATACATAAGCAAACAAACCTACAAGAAGCAGTATGAGTGAAATGAAAAATAACATCGTCACGTACTTACTAAGAAGTATTTTCCAGCGCCGGATCGGCCGCGTAAGTAACATCTTCATCGTCCCATCACTTCGTTCTCCTGAAACAATATCAATAGCAACAATCATTACAAGAAGCGGAATAAACAATGTAATTCCTTGCTCAATAAATGCTCTTACAAAAGTCGGTGCGCCCGGTGCCATCGGGTTAATATCATGATCTAAATAATATTGTTGTTGCTCCACTCTTACCTTTAACCAATCACGCCATTCGTCTGGCAACCTAGAGTTATTCAAACGGTTCTGTGAATCAACAATTTGTTGTTGTAATGAAACTTTCCAATCCGTTGTACCGAGTCTTTTTTGCGTCGTTTCTATTTCACGATACTGAGCATACACAAAAAGTGGGATCAAGATTGCTAAAATAAGCATGACAACAAAAATACGTTTCTTACGATAAATTTTCTCCGATTCATTTAAAACTAGATTCGCAAATTCACGCATGCTGCTCACCCCTTGTGAGTTCAATAAATAAATCTTCTAGCGTAAATACCAGTTCCTTAACGCTATGCACATCTATCCCATTTTCTACAAAGAGTTTATTCCAACTACTTATAGATGCAATATCCATGCGGCATAGTAATCGGTCACCTTCTATACTCACTTCCCTTACTTCCTCAGCATCTTCAAGCATATTTTTCGCCTTAGAGATCGGTGTAACAATCCATTCTACACGATCACTTGCTGTTTTAATTAACTCTTCAATAGGTGCAACTGTTATCATTTTTCCTTTATGAATAATAGCAACACGATTGCATATCATTTGTACTTCACTTAGCAAATGACTTGAAATAAATACACTCATATTTTCTTCTTTCACAAGCTTATGTATAAATTCCCTAAGTTCTCTAATTCCAGCTGGGTCTAAACCATTTGTTGGCTCATCTAATATGAGCAACTTGGGATTTCCAAGAAGCGCCTGGGCAATTCCAAGGCGCTGTTTCATACCGAGTGAGTATGTTTTTACCTTGTCGTGAATTCTTTCATCCAAATGAACCATTTGAGCAATTTCAAGAATACGTTCATCTGATATACCACCTAGCATACGGGCAAATTGTTTTAAATTTTCCCATCCAGTTAAATATGTATACAGTTCTGGGTTTTCAACGATACTCCCTATTTGACGCATCGCTTCTCTGAAATTTTCCTTAATAGAATAACCACCGATAGAAATCGTACCTTCTGTTTCTTTAATCAACCCAACTAACATTCGAATTGTAGTCGTTTTTCCAGCACCATTCGGCCCTAGGAAACCAAACACTTCCCCTTGTTTTACATCGAAGGAAATATTCTCTACAATTGTCTTCTTTCCAATTACCTTCTTCACGTCTCGTACGGAAAGTATCGTCGTCATTTTACCCCTCCTTGTTCTAGTTTTAATTTACTCGCAACATTTTGAACTAATCGGTCTGCCATATATGTATACCCTACTTCATTCGGATGAAAATGATCGGAGTATAATAAATCTTTCCCGCGATTTTGGAATAAATCAAATGTCGGTGTAATATATACATTTTTAGCATTTAGCGCTAATTTCTCTAAAGATGCATTCCAGTCTACAACGATGTTTGAAGAACCTTTTAAATCTTCTACATCTTCAAAAGGATTGTATAAACCAAGCCAAAAAATAGGGCTATCTGTATTTAACTTACGAATTTCTTCTATTATTTTCTTCGCTTCATTTTGGAACGTCGCTGTATCAGGACGGTATGTTTCTAAATCTATCTTTCCAAGCGATTCCCAACCTGGAAATAAATCATTTCCTCCAATTGTTAAAACGATTACATCTGCTTGCTTAATTGAATATTGAGCGCCACTACTCTCAATTTGTTTTAATAAGTCAGGCATTTTTGCACCACTAACAGCTAAGTTTGTTAATGCAACCTTTTGCTTATAATCTTTTTGTAAATCCTCTTTCATACGCCCAATATAGCCAATTCCTTCTTTATCACCAACACCACGTGTTAATGAATCACCTAAACTAACTATTTGTAACGTTCCCGTTTTCTTTTTCTCTTTTGCCACTACATCGGTCTTTTTTATTAAATTTGAAGCTTTCGGATTTAATACATCATTTACACCTGAAACAAAGCCATATGCAAATAAACAGAAAGATGCAATTGTAATGAGTAGAATTACTTTTACTACTTTTGATCTCATATCAAAACCCCTTTTAGCCCTCATAGATTGTCCATAATTATACCAAACGCAATTTTGAAAAGCGATTTTCACACCTTCTCCATTAAGTTGTTTCTCTATCTACTAACCCTGGTAATAACTCCACATGCTTCACATCTAATTTCTCTTCATTAATCTTTTCATATAATAATTCAAACGCTTTTATCCCGACATTTTTACTAGGATGTGAAATCGTCGTAATACCTAATATATCTGCTACCTCTTGATCATCACATCCGATAATCGTCATATCTTCTGGAATTTGAATTCCTTGTTTTTTCGCTTCTGTTACCATTCCCGCTGCAATATGGTTACAAGACACAAGAAACGCTGTTGGTTTTACCGACATACGAGCCCATTCCCTGACTACATTACGCCCATCTTCCACCGTAAAACAGCCCTTAAAATTCCATGCTTCTAACGGTGTTACGGCAATCTGTTGAAGCGAATCCTCATACGCCTGTTTTCTTCTTTGACTATTAATGCTATTACTTCTTCCGATGCAATATCCAATGTGTGTATGGCCGGCATCTATTAAGCTTTTCATACCGCGCGAAAAAACTTTATAGTAATCAATATGTACACTTGAAATGTATTTTGAATCTATTTCTTCACACATAACAATTGGACCAAATTTCGTATATTCTTCAAGCTTCTCCTTACTATTTGCTCGGGAACATATAATAACCCCATCAAGCTTTTTCATTTTTAGCATATTTAGAATTTCTAATTCTCTTTCCTCACTATAATTCGTCTGACAAAGCATCATATTATAATTATTCTGTGCTGTTTCCTTTGATATTCCCTCAATAATAGCGCTATAATATTGATCATTTACATGCGGCAATAAAACACCGATTACATTAGTTTTTCCTTTCACTAAATGAATTGCATTTACATTTTGCGTATAATTTAATTCTTCTATAATTGCCAAAATTTCTTTTCGTTTCTGTTCATTTACGTACGGATGATTATTAAGTACACGCGAAACTGTTGAAACAGATACCCCAGCGAGTTCAGCAATCTTTCTTATATTCGTCATCTCATTTTCCTCTTCTCACAAAAATTCTCCCTTGACCTGGTAAGCTTTTCACAATATATCCTTTCCTAGCAAATACATTTTGAAAGGATATACAACTATGCTTCGATTCAAATTAGAATATATATTTTTCATTGGCGGTTTACTCATTCTCGCCATCGGTATTAATATGATGACGACAATTACTTCCTTTGGACTTAGCCCTTATGATTCCTTCTTTATTGCACTATATCAAAATTTCGGCATAAGTATTGGTTTTTGGATTTTCATGATTAACTTTGTTTTTACCCTTATCGTACTCTTTTGGGACAAAAAACAAATTACAATCGGCACAATTGTAACGATGATTCTTATTTCTCTTTTTGTTGATTGGGTTGGTTCTATTACAACTATTATGGACGCTATCCGCTCTCTTCCAAAATATATAACACTTATTTGTGGAAATCTATTCATCGGAGCCGGAATCGGCCTTTACGTCTCTACAAACCTTTGCGCAGCACCCCAAGAGGCTTTCGTTTTAACTGTTGCTGAGAAAAAGAAATGGACGTTTAGAAGAACAGAAATTTCATTAGCTTTTTTATTTTTAACATTAAGCTTCTTATTGGATGGGCCAATCTATTTTGGAACAATTATCTTATCCTTTACAACAGGTTGGATTATTCAAGCATTTATTCAAGTTGGTACGCAAATTTTAAATAGAAAAAAACCTATTAAGCAAGCCGCTTAATAGGTTTTTTCGTTTTATCCCGCTATTTGTGGGCAGTAAAACTCCCACCTCAAAATCCAGCGAATGCAAAGAAGTTAGGTGGGAGATAACTGCCCCTAAATGCCCGATTGGTGCGGGCTGATAATCAGTGGGGGATGGACAAAACCCCCACTGATTAAAGTTTCACTTTATGATAAGAGATACTACTTAGCATCTCCTTCAATTCGATAGTTTGCTTTCAAACAATCTATTTCTTCATACGATTGCAATGTATGTAGAATGTAATCGTAATCTGCAAGAGAAGCACGATGCGTTACAATTACGATTTCTGCTTTCCCTTTCTCTTCAAGCGGCATTTGAATAATCTTTTCAAAGCTAACACCGCGCTCTGAGAACAATGACGTGATTTTTGCAAACACACCAATTTCATCTTTCACATGTAGTCTTAAAAACTTTTTCACAACAATTTCATCTGGCTCTTTTAATACTTTTTTATACTGAGGAGATACCGCACTATTTCCGTTTACACCTAACCTAATATTTTGCATTACAGCAACTAGATCTGACACAACAGCTGTCGCTGTCGGTAAGCTTCCTGCTCCCGGTCCATAAAACATCGTTTCTCCTACCGCTTCACCATACACATACACAGCATTATATTCATTTTGCACTGCCGCAAGAGGGTGTGTATTTGGAAGTAACGTTGGTTCAACTGTAACCTCTAATTTTTCACCATCTCGCTTTGCAAGACCAATTAATTTAATTGTATAGCCTAAGCTCTTACTATATTCAATATCTTCTGCTGTAATAGAAGTAATTCCTTTTACCTTCACATCTCCAAGCTCTACATTTGTAGAGAAACCGAGAGTAGCCAAAATCGTCATTTTCCTTGCTGCATCTAAACCTTCTACGTCTGATGTTGGATCTGCTTCTGCAAATCCAAGCTGCTGAGCTTCTTTTAACACGTCGTTATATGCTCTCCCTTCGTCTGACATTTTCGTCAAAATAAAATTTGTCGTTCCATTTACAATTCCCATTACTTTCGTAATAAGATCTGAAGAAAGTCCTTCTACGATGCTTCGTAAAATCGGAATTCCTCCGGCTACACTTGCTTCATAAAACAGATCAGCCTTATTATCCTTTGCTACCGCTAATAATTCCGCTCCGTGTAACGCCATTAAATCTTTATTTGCAGTCACAACGTGCTTCCCACTTTGTAAAGCTTGTAAAATATATGCTTTTGCATCATCAATGCCGCCCATTACTTCGATGACAACATCAATATTAGGATTATCTAAAATTTCATTCACATCTTGTGTTAATAGAGTAGAAGGTACTTCTACTTCTCTCTCTTTCTCAATGTTCTGCACTAGTACTTTTGTTACTTTCACAGGACAACCTACTTGGTGTATAAGTCGTTCTTGATGATCTGTAATAATACGAACTACACCGCTACCAACTGTCCCAAGGCCTAATAAACCAACTTGAATTTCTTTCATAATACTGTCCACCCCTCAAAAATTGTGTTTAGATGAAATTATATGAGTAAAAAATCTGAAAAACAATGTTTTTTGAACATTCGGAAAAATATAAGTTAATCTTTACAAAGAAAACGTTGCCACGTGTTACACAATCTTTTTTTATAATACATAAGGGGTTTCTTGATACACGTAATAATTCAACCAATTAGAGAATAATAAATTCCCATGACTTCTCCACCTAACAAGCGGCTTCTCATCTGGATTATTATGTTTAAAGTAATTTCTTGGCACATCAATATTTAATCCTTTTTGGCAGTCCCGTTCGTATTCTTGCTTTAACGTATCACAACTATATTCACTATGTCCGAGTGCAAAAACTTGCCTTCCCTCTTGCCCAATAACAAGATGAACACCTGCTTCTTCAGAATTGGCTAATAACGTTAATTCTTTTACGTTTTCAATATCGCCCTCTCGTACTTCTGTATGACGAGAATGCGGAGCAAAAAATACTTCATCAAACCCTTGTAACAATTTCACATGTTGCTCACGAACCTCATGTTCAAATACACCAAACATTTTTTCCGCAAGAGGATACTTCGGCACACCATAGTGATAATACAAACCCGCTTGTGCCCCCCAGCAAATATGAAGCGTGGATGTTACATTCGTTTTTGAGTACTCCATAATACGCCCAAGCTCTTCCCAATAATCTACTTCTTCAAAAGAAAGAGTTTCAACTGGGGCTCCTGTAATAATGAGTCCATCAAATTTTTCATCCTCAATATCACGGAATGTTTTATAGAAGCTCGTTAAATGTTCCTGCGCTACATTACGAGACAGATGTGATT
Organism: Bacillus cereus; assembly: GCF_025917685.1. Classification (NCBI taxonomy): domain Bacteria; kingdom Bacillati; phylum Bacillota; class Bacilli; order Caryophanales; family Bacillaceae; genus Bacillus; species Bacillus cereus. The sequence continues at coordinate 5,125,144 of NZ_CP089518.1, forward strand.
CCATATGAAGTAAATGAACATCTAATTGCAGTGGTGTATTTCCAATTAGACGCAGTAATTGCGCCTCTGTTTCTTGCTTTGTAGGCATTAAATTTAATATAGCAATTTTCAAAGCACGTATATCTTGCTTTTCTGCTCGCTCCTTCGTCATTACAAAAATATTTTCCTTCTGTAATACTTTGCGAGCTGGTAAATCTTTATCAATTATGATCGGCATGTTGTTTGCCTCCGACTAGCGCTGCTTCTAAATCTGCAATAATATCAGAAACATCTTCTATACCAACCGATAAACGAATTAAATCAGATGTAACACCAGCTAAACGCTGATTTTCTGCACTTAATTGTCTGTGCGTCGTACTAGCAGGGTGTATGACGCAAGTTCTTGCATCAGCTACATGCGTTACGAGCGTTGCCAGTTTTACATTTGCGATAAATTCTTTTGCTGCTTCTAATCCGCCTTTAATACCGAATGTTAAAACTCCACTAGCACCCTTTTTCAAATACTTTTGTGCTAATGAGTAATTTTCATTACTATCTAATCCTGGATAATTCACCCACTCAATACGATCATGATTAGCAAGCCACTTAGCAACAGCGAGAGCATTTTCGCTATGGCGCTCCATTCGTAAATGCAATGTTTCCAGGCCAATATTGCTAATATATGCATTGAATGGGCTCATACAGTTTCCATAGTCTCTTAATAACTGAACGCGTGCTTTCACAATATAGGCTGCTGCTCCAAAATTTTGAACATAGCTTACACCGTGATAACTCGGATCTGGTTCAACAAGCTCAGGATATTTTCCATTTGTCCAATCAAAGTTTCCTCCGTCAATAACAATGCCGCCTAAAGAGCTTGCATGACCATCGATATATTTCGTCGTTGAATGAACGATAATGTTTGCCCCATGTTCAAACGCCTGGCATAAATAAGGCGTCGCTAATGTATTATCAACGATAAAAGGTATTTCTAATTCTTTTGCTGCCGCTGAAAGTTCTTTGAAATTCAAAACGTTCATTGCTGGATTTCCTAGCGATTCTGCATAAACGAGTTTTGTCTTATCATTAGCAAGTGCCGCAATTTCATCTGCTGTTAAATTTGGATTAAAGAACGTAACATCAATGCCAAGCTTACGTAAACTTACTCCAAATAAATTAAATGTTCCCCCATAAACTGTTGAAGAACAAAGAAGATGGTCTCCACTACTACAAATATTTAAAACTGCTAGCATAATGGCCGCCTGCCCAGAAGCTGTCGCAACAGCCCCTACACCGCCTTCTAAATCTGATAACTTTTGCTCAAATGCAGCTAAAGTAGGATTTCCAATACGCGTATAGATATAGCCTTCTGCCTCTAAATTAAATAGTGCCGCTAAATCATCTGAAGTATCGTATTTATACGTTGTACTTTGATAAAGTGGCAAAACACGCGGTTCACCATTCTTTGGCGTATAGCCACCTTGCACACAAATTGTTCCTTTTCCCCATGATTCTCCCATCTCTCATTCTCCTTTCTTTTATCCCGCTACTTGCGGACAGTAAGACTCCCGCCTCAAAATTCAGCGAATGCGAGGAAGTTAGGTAGGAGATAACTGCCCGATTGGTGAAGGCTAATAATCAGTGAGGGAGGGACAAAACCCCCACTGATTAAAGTTTCACTTTATGCAAAATAAAAAACTGCCCCTTTCCTGAAAACAAGAAAGGAGCAGTTTGAAAACACGCTCTAAAGGCTCTTTCTTATCTCTCAGGATTATTACCTGCAGGATTTGGCACAATTCCGCTATACGGCTGTTGCCAAGGTTTCGTCGGGCCTGTCCCTCCACCTTTTCTTGATAAGACTATGCAATTACCGTTGATTTTATAGCAATAATTTCCTGATGTCAATCGGTTTTTCTGAATGTTCTAAATTAAACGCAAGAACTTTAATATAAACAACAAAAGAAATATATTCCATATTCATTTAAAAAAGACCTTTTAAAAACCTCGATCAATATATAGAATTAAATAAGTAGTTTAAGCGTATAGGTTCAAGATTCTCATGAGACTTCAATATATTGAATAAGCCAACCTCTCAAAAAGATACTATATATATTCAATTCATTTCACACTAGCATATTTAATCCTTTCTACATTAAAACTTACATAACGGAGGTATAACATGACAAATAAAAAAGACATGCACTATATACTCGTCCTATATGGCATTCTTTTAGGCTCTATAGTAGGGGCTACAGTTTGGTTATTTTTAGTTACGCTAAATATCGGAATCCACTTTATTTGGGGATATTTACCTAACGTTTTCTCCTCTCCCCCTTATTACACTCTTTGTGTAACAATCATCGGCGGTATCCTCGTTGGTTTAACACAAAAATACTTCGGTACATATCCACGTCTTATGCCAGAAGTAATGGGTGAATATAAAAAAACAGGTAGAATTGAATACCGTTTTGTACATAAAGCTACTTTAACTGCGCTTATCGTTTTAATATTTGGAGCTAGTCTAGGTCCAGAGGCCGCACTTGTTGGAATTATCGGTGGACTTTGTACATGGGTAGGGGATCGCTTTAACTTCGCTTTAAAGGGAATGAACGAACTAACAGAAGTTGGAATTGGTGCTACTTTAAGTGTAATTTTTAATGCACCATTATTCGGTTATTTAGCTCCGAATGAAAATGAGGGTGAACAAATTAATGGGTTTTCTAAAAGAAAAAAAGCAATTGTATATTTAACTACTACTTTTGCTGGTTTTTCCGTTTATTTATTGCTTAGTAAACTCGATAATCGTGGATCTTTTATTGTTGATTTTGGGGAAGGATCTCTTTCAATCAATGAATGGATCGCCTTTCTCCCTCTTGCTTGTATCGGTGCTATCGTTGGTTTCCTTTATTTCAAAGTAGAATTTACATTAGAGAAAATTATCCATCCTTTCCGCGAATACAAACTAACACTTGGAATTATAGGTGGGGTTTTATTAGGAATTGCGGGGACTTTCCTCCCATACACATTATTTTCTGGAGAACATCAATTGAAAGATTTAGTTGTTGAATGGAGCAATTTATCTTTTTGGGTATTACTTCTTTCAGGAGTTTTAAAATTATGTATTACTGCCGTTTGTTTAAATACAGGTTGGCGCGGTGGACATATCTTCCCAATTATATTTGCTGGATCAAGTATCGGATTCGCGATGGCTTCCATTCTTCCTATAGATCCAATCGCATCTGTGGCCATCGTAACAACAGCAATCTCAAGCTATGCGTTACGAAAGCCAATAGCTATAACCTTGTTATTACTTATGTTTTTCCCGCTCAATTTACTATTACCAATGCTTGGAGCGGCAGCGATTGGTAATGCATTTCCACTTCCTAAAAACAACGAAGCTACAAACGAATAAAAATAGGCAGTAGGGACAAAAGTTCCACTGCCTATTTTTATCCCGCTATTTGTGGGCAGTAAGACTCCCACCTCAAAATCCGGCGAGTGCGAGGGAGTTAGGTGGGAGATAACTGCCCGTAAAAGCCCGATTCGTGAAGGCTAATAATCAGTGGGGGATGGACAAAACCCCCACTGATTAAAGTTTCACTTTATTACACACGCTGCTTTAATAGCGCGTATAACTCTTCAAAACTATGCACTTCATATGTTGGCACAATCTCGCTATTATTTGGTTTCTTTTCTGGATTAAACCAACAAGTATCAATTCCCGCTACATATCCACCTTTAATATCGGCACTTAACGAATCCCCAATAATGAGCCCTTCTTCAAAAGCAAAGTTAGGAATCCTTTCAAAAACATAATCAAAATACTCTTTCAGCGGCTTTTGGAATCCCGTATCTTCAGAAACAAAAATATCTTTAAACAATGAATGTAATCCTGCATTACGTAAACGTTTATCTTGCGTCTTAGAAATACCGTTTGTCACTATATATAAATCATACTCACTTTGAATTTGATTTATAAATTCAAATGCACCTTGCATGAGTTGGTTTCCTTCTTCTAAGTAGCTACGATAATTATTTTCGAATAATATCCCATCTACTTCTTCCCCGTACTCTTTAAACAAAATCGAAAATCGTGTATTTACGACTTCATCACGGTTTATTTCACCTTCTTCAAAAGCATCCCAAAGGCTTTTATTAACTTTTTTATACTGCGCTTCAACCTCGCTAGTTAAAGGAATCCCTTTCTCTTCAAAGAGCATACGTAACGCCACTTTCTCCGCCTTCTGAAAATCTAACAATGTATCATCTACATCAAATAGCAATGTTTTATATTTTTTCATAAACCCCTCACACTCCCTTTTCTACAAAAACAAATTTACATAAATCGTATCATTCTTCCTTGTAAAAATAATAGGAGATATCTCATACTACAAACAGGGGTGAAAATATGAAAATCAGTAAAAATGAGAAAGAAATTTATCAATACATGCAAATTCATCAATTCCATACTCTTTTTTCCTTTCATGTCTTACCATTTGTAGAACTACATTCTTTTCAAAAGAAAGAGATGATATGTAAGGAGGGAATCGATCTCCCTTATCTCTATTACTTAATTTCCGGGAAAGCAAAAATATATATGAGCCATAAAAATGGGAAAGTCTCTTTAATTAATTTTATTCAAGCACCTTCATTCATTGGGGAATTAGGATTAATTGGCGTAGAATCTGTTACGAAAGCGGTTGAGGTGATTGAAGATTGTATTTGCTTAGCGCTCCCTCTTAAAGATTGTCAGCATCTTTTATTGCAAGATGCTACCTTTCTACAGAAACTATGCAAATTTATTGGAGAAAAAACAATTACCCGAACAGAAAATTACGCCAAAAACTATAGTTATCCGTTTGAAAACCGATTAGCTGCGTTTATTTTATTAACGGAACAAAATAATTGCTATACCGAAAAACATACTGAGGCCTCAGAATACTTAAACGTCAGTTACCGCCATCTTTTATATGTATTAAACCAGTTTTGCCAGCAAAACTATTTAAAAAAAGAAAGCCGAACATATTATATACAAGATCGAAATCAATTAGAAAAACTTGCTGACGAGCTGAAAATATAAAAAACAGCATTAACATAAAAGTTAATGCTGTTTTTTGAGTGGCGATTATAATTTCAATTAAAATTTGCTTGCTACTTTAGCTGCTTCTTCAAGACCTGCAGTAATGATTTCTTCTGCTTTATCTGGGAATTGGTTATGTCCCTCGATAACTACTGTTTCCATTTTTGTTGCACCGAAGAAGCCCATCATGCTTGCTACGTATTTAACAGCCATTTCCATTTCAGCTGCTGGTCCTTCAGAATATACGCCGCCGCGTGCATTTAATAACGCAATTTTCTTATCTCCAATAAGTCCAACTGGACCTTCTGGTGTATATTTAAACGTTTTACCAGCACGATTTAAATAATCAATATACGTGTGTAATACGGCTGGAATCGTTAAGTTCCATAATGGGAAACCGAAAACAACTTTATCAGCTTCTAAGAATTGATTTAAATACTTATCAGCAACTGCTACTACTTTTGCTTCTTCTTCTGTTAAATCAAATCCTCTGCTTGCTTTGAATGTACCATTAATCATGTCTACGCCTACATATGGTAATTCTTCTTTATATAAATCAAGTTCTACTACTGTATCATTTGGATGTGCTTCTTTATAGTTTGCTAAAAATGCCTCGTATAATTTCACACTTACTGCTTGTTCCGCTGGGCGGTTGTTTGCTTTTACAAATAAAACTGTTGCCATGATTCTTTTCCTCCTACTACTCACTCTTATGTTGTTATATATTACTTACGAAAAAGGGCTACTCCCTTGTAATTGTTGTTGCTTACAAATACATTTTATCTTTATATCAAGACAATTTCGTCCTCACATAGACGTATTTTTCCATAAAAAAAGTCCACCTTCTAAAGGCGAACTAGGTCTTACAACTTTAGTCTTATACAATTCCATTTTTCACTGCATATAATGCTGCTTGTGTGCGATCTGATAAATGTAACTTACTCAAAATACTACTCACATGAGCTTTTACCGTTTTTTCCGTAATAACTAAAACAGAGGCAATTTCTTTATTACTCATCCCTTTCGCTAATAGCTGCAATACTTCATTTTCTCTCGCTGTTAACACATCCACTTGAACGGAAGGTTCTTCTTCTTTCTCTTCCTCCGGTAATGTTTGAGAGAGAAGAGCATTTGCTATCTCCGGATGTAATTGAATATTACCTTTATACGCACTTCGAATAGCTTCAACAAGTTGGTCTGGTTCTACATCTTTTAAAATATAACCACTCGCTCCAGCTTTCAATGCTGGCAATACATGAGCCTGATCAGAAAAACTAGTTAAGACAATTACTTTCACGTTTGGATATTCTTTTTTAATACAAGCTGTCGCCTCAATCCCATCCATCTCAGGCATATATAAATCCATTAGTACAACATCAGGATTTGTTTCTCCTACTTTCACTAACGCTTCTTTTCCATTATTGGCTTCCCCAACTAATTCAAAATCTTCCTGTGTACTTAGAAAAAACGCTAATCCTTTTAAAACGACTGTATGATCATCAACTAACAATACTTTTATTTTCACAAACTTCCCTCATTTTCACATCATAATGGTACATTTACTTTTACACTTGTTCTTTTCTTATCACTTACAATTTTAATTGTTCCACCAACTAATTCTACTCTTTCACGCATCGTAGTCATACCAAGTGATTTCTTCTCTTTTATATCCTTTTCTTCAAAGCCGTTTCCTTGATCGATTATTTCTAATGATACATTTTTCTCCGTCACCTTGAAATAAATCGTCGCTTCTCGTACATTCGCATGCTTACTTACGTTATTTAAAGATTCTTGTCCAATTCGCCATAGCGCTTCCTCTACTACGCGTGGCAAATCACGAACACCAGTAACCTGTTCCCGAATTTTCAATCCCAAACTTTCGCCATATTGCTTTAGAGCTGGTAATAACCCTTTCTCTAATCCTGCCGGACGAAGCTGCCAAATCAAGGTCCTCATTTCTTTCAAAGCACCTTGCGCTAGTTCACGCATCTCATACAAAGAACTATCTACCTTTTCATTTTGGCCTTTTAAAACAGCTTCAGCACCCTTCGTCATAAAAGTTAATGAAAATAATTTTTGTGATACAGAGTCATGCAAATCTCTAGCTAAACGATTACGTTCTTCCATTCGTACAAGCTCTCGGCGTTTTTCATTTAACCTTAAGTTTTCTATCATTAATGATATATGATTTGCTAAAGCCTGTACTACATCTATCGTATTTATATCAAATTCTCCATTATTAGAACTTACACTTAATGCGCCAAATATATGATTTTGAATATGTATTGGAATGGCAATAACTGCACTATTAGGATGTGCTATATTACTAACCTGACTCTTTAACAAAACAGGTTCTTCTTTTTCCAGCGCTTCCTGTGCCGCTAACTTCAAATCTTCTTGTAGCTCATCCATCTTATAAGAAGCCCTTACAGCAAGTTCATTTTCTTCTCTAATGAAGAATACAACTTGCTCCCATAAAAATAATTTCCCTATTTGTTCTACAATCCCCTCTGGCAATGCATTAAATTTATGAATCGCCCTTAAGGCTTGAATAAAACGCTCTAATTTCACATAATAATGCGCTCTTCGCTTTTCATTTTCATATAGTTTTGCCCGCTTTAAAGCCGTTCCAATTTGGAAAGCAACGGATTGGAGTAGTACTAATTCTTCTTCCGAAAAATGTGTTTTACCTGGACTTGCTACATTTAATACGCCAAACTTTTCTCCTCCAGCTTTTAAAGGAACCGTAGCATGATGAAGAATTCCTTCCGTATCTCCCCAATTATATTCAATTGCATTATTAATTCTTTTACATTCAATAATATTAACAGCTCGTTTTAATTTTCCATCTACAAAGCCTCGTAAACACCAACACTCACCTTCACACATCGGACGTTTATTTTCATATGTAAGTGCCTCTGGTAATTGGTAATCGATTAACTTCGTATACTTCCCATTTTCATCCGCAAGAAAAATCCATCCTGTCGTTAAACCTGTTACACTTAGTAATTTTTCTAGGACCGCTTGCAATACATGGTAGGTATCATTTGAGGTATTCAACGTTTCTGCAATCTCTTTTAATATAACTAATTCATTTGTACGATTATCTCGAAACATATCAAGTCTCCTACATACAATATTTTAAATCGCTTCTCAAGTAAATCATCTACTTTTCACTTTGTACTTATTCGTAACATTGATATAATAGTGAAAACATAGTTTTCATTATATCACTTGAGGGGGCTTTCATAATGACATTAAATAAGGCACTTACAATCGCTGGTTCTGACACAAGTGGCGGTGCTGGTATACAAGCAGATTTAAAAACATTCCAAGAACTTGGCGTATATGGAATGACATCTCTTACGACAATCGTAACAATGGATCCACATAACGGTTGGGCACATAACGTATTCCCAATCGCAGCGTCTACATTAAAACCACAATTAGAAACAACAATTGAAGGTGTTGGCGTAGATGCTTTAAAAACAGGTATGCTTGGATCAGTAGAAATTATCGAAATGGTTGCGGAAACAATTGAAAAGCACAATTTCAAAAATGTAGTAGTTGATCCTGTTATGGTATGTAAAGGGGCGGATGAAGCATTACACCCTGAAACAAACGACTGCTTACGTGACGTTCTTGTTCCAAAAGCATTAGTTGTAACGCCAAACTTATTTGAAGCGTATCAATTAAGTGGTGTAAAAATTAATTCTCTTGAGGACATGAAAGAAGCTGCAAAGAAAATCCATGCTTTAGGTGCTAAATACGTACTAATTAAAGGTGGTAGCAAGCTAGGCACAGAAACTGCTATTGATGTGTTATATGACGGCGAAACATTCGATCTTCTAGAATCAGAAAAGATCGATACGACAAATACACACGGTGCAGGTTGTACATATTCTGCTGCAATTACAGCAGAACTTGCAAAAGGAAAATCTGTGAAAGAAGCAGTAAAAACTGCGAAAGAATTCATCACAGCTGCAATTCGTCATTCATTTAAGATTAACGAATATGTAGGACCAACACATCACGGTGCATATCGTAAATTCGTTGCACAGAAAGAGCTTGTCTAATAATAAATTAAAAAACATACTAAAACCGACAGAGCATTCATTGTTCTGTCGGTTTTAGTATGTCTTGCAAAAATGTTTTAAAGTACTCCCCAAATTCCTATGATGCTGAACTAACTTGGTTTCTACCATTTCTTTTTGAATAATATAATGCATCATCCGCTGCTTGAATAAATTGCTCAGGTGATTTTTTATACTCTGAAATCCCAACAGAAACTGTAATTTTAATTTTTTTCCCGTTTTTCAGTTGGAATGAATGCTTTTCAACAGCTAGTCGAATTTGTTCCCCTATACGAGTTCCAAATGCTAATCCCTTTTTCGGTATCAACAGGGCAAATTCTTCGCCACCCTTTCGAAAAACCAAATTAGGGAATGGTCCATTCTCTAACAAAATACGCCCTACTTGTTTTAACACTTCATCCCCAGCAGGATGACCGTATGTATCATTTACATACTTAAAATGATCAATATCGATAAGTAATAAACAGAGTGAACCATTTTTCATATACTTGTTATCAATATGACGATTCATCTCTAAATCAAACTGTCTTACATTTCCTAGATTCGTTAATGCATCTATCGTTGCATAATGCCTCATCGTTTGAAATAATTCATTCGATTGTAATACATAACTTGCACTTACAAATGTGATGTATCCTGCAACAATACTACAAACAAAATATAATACCACTACAGATACATCCTTAAATAAAATAGACAGTGGTAATATTAAAATAGACAAGCTATACACATTAAGCCATATCCACTTTGTAAATATAGAAATTTTCATCCGCCAAATGAAGACAATACCAATTCCGGTTACTATGATAGTATAGCAAGCTAATTCAGAGGCTAAAGAGTAATCAGTAAAAAGTAGCCGGGTTACTAAAATGATAGCAACTGTTATACTACTGGCTATCGGCCCCCCAATTATAACTGCCAAAATAACTGCCAAGTAACGTAAATCCAACAGACTATCTTCAATATGTACACCAAAATACATTAATAATACCCCTAATATCCCAGTAAAAATACCTACTACACATTTTTGCCAAACAGCGAATCCCTCTTTTAACGGCTTATCTCTTAAAAGCTGAGCACCCACAAAGATAAAGGAAAGAATAATTGTCATATTTACAAATAGATCTCTGAACATAAAATAATCTCCCTACTTTTTCTTTTCCATCTATCCCTTTCTATATGCTATTGTATTATGGAATCCCTATAATTCCCAATATTTTTTATTTTACTGTTCCACGTGGAACAGCAAAATAAAAAAGGAGACGAAATTTCGTCTCCTCCATTAGCAACATCGTGATATCTTTCCGCCTTTTGCATTAAATCTAGCTTCTTGTGCCTCAGCAAAAAATTGCTTTTGACATAGAATTTTCTCTTCTGGGTGATGCGCTTTCATATGATTTACATACGTTTCATAACTTGGAACTCCAACAAGTAAACTAATAAATTGCTTTCTCTTTCCCCATACGTTCCGTAAACTTTTAAGCATAGTTCCTCGACTCACTTTCATCTCTAGGAATATATGGCGCCTCTTTTAGCGGCATTGGCTTATTTCTTAATACTTGGATCCAAATTCGAAGTGCAGAAATTAATACAGCGATTACAACTATCATAAAAATCCCACAAAGTGCTGCATCAATATAATCATTGAAAATAATTTGCTTCATCTGAGCGACATTTTTAGCTGGCGCTAACACTTTCCCCTCATCTAATGCTCCCTGAAACACCTTTGCATGGGATAGAAATCCTATTTTAGGATTTTCATGAAATAGCTTTTGATAACCAGCTGTCATGGTTACAATAAGCAATCCGACAGTTGGAATAAGTGTCACCCAAACATATGCTTTTTTCCCCATTTTGAACAAAATTGTCGTTCCAAGTAATAATGCAATACCTGCTAACATTTGGTTTGCAATACCGAAAAGTGGCCATAGCGTATTAATTCCACCAAGAGGATCTACCACCCCTTGATATAAAAAGTACCCCCATCCTAGTACACATAGTGTTGTAGCTATCACATTTGCTAATGTAGAATCTGTTTTCGCAAACGGCTTATATACATGACCTAAAATGTCCTGAATCATAAATCGCCCTACACGTGTTCCAGCATCAATCGTCGTTAAAATAAATAGTGCTTCAAAAAGAATCGCAAAATGGTACCAAAATGCCATCATCGCCGTTCCGCCTATTACTTGTGAAAATATATACGCCATACCAATTGCTAATGTTGGTGCGCCACCTGTACGTGATAAAATGGTCTGTTCTCCGACATTAACAGCAAGTTCTTTTAATTCATTCGGTGTAATAGCAAATCCCCATGAGGAAATAACTTGAGCTGCTTGTGATACATCAGTTCCAATTAGTGCTGCTGGGCTATTAATTGCAAAATAAGTTCCCGGTGTTAATACACAAGCTGCAATCATAGCCATCGCTGCTACAAATGACTCCATTAACATTGCTCCATAACCAATTGGCTGTGCATGTCCTTCTTGTTCAATCATTTTCGGCGTCGTACCTGATGAAACGAGAGCATGGAATCCAGACACAGCACCGCAGGCAATCGTAATAAATAAGAACGGGAATAAGTTGCCTGAGAAAACAGGACCTGTTCCATCGATAAATTGCGAAACTGCTGGCATTTGTAAATCTGGTGCTACAATTAAAATTCCGATTGCTAATCCAAGTATCGTTCCTATTTTTAAAAATGTACTTAAATAATCGCGTGGTGCAAGAAGCATCCAAACTGGTAATGCTGATGCAATGAATCCATATACGATAAGCATAATAGCAATTGTCTCACCACTAAAAGTAAACATACTTGCAAGCGTCGGATTTTCTGCTACATATTGTCCTCCAGCAAGAGATAAAACTAGCAGAATAATACCAATTGCTGATCCTTCTCCTACACGTCCTGGCCTAATGTAACGCATATAAACTCCCATTAAAATAGCAATTGGAATCGTTGCTGCGATTGTAAACATTCCCCATGGACTTCCAACGAGCGCTTTCACGACTACTAAAGCTAATACCGCTAATAAAATTATCATAATACCTAAAATACCAATCATTGCAATTAATCCTGTAACAGGACCAATCTCATCTTTAATCATTTCTCCTAATGATTTACCGTTACGTCTCATCGAAGCAAATAAAATTACAAAATCTTGTACAGCTCCAGCAATAACTACTCCAACAATAATCCAAATTGTCCCGGGTAAATAACCCATCTGCGCCGCCAAAATCGGGCCTACTAAAGGACCTGCTCCTGCAATCGCTGCAAAGTGATGGCCAAATAAAACCCATTTATTTGTCGGAACATAATCCTTCCCATCGTTTAATGTATGAGCAGGTGTTTGCCTATTATTATCTAGTCCGAAAACTTTCCTCGCTATAAATCTACTATAAAAGCGATAAGCAATCGCATACACTGATACAGCAGCAACTAATAGCCATACAGCATTAATTGTTTCACCTTGAGATAAGGCTATTACACCAAAAGCAAATGCTCCTAATGCTGCAATAACTCCCCAAAGTAAAATTGACTTCAACGTTTTCACATACAATCCCCCCATTACTACTTCTTAGTGGAGATTGTACTAAATTTTCTGAATATTTAAGTTAAATCCTCCTTATCATGAAGGATTTCTAGTTTATCATGTTAAAATTCTCTCATTACTTGTCATAGTTCAATTTTATTTCGAAGTCGTTTTACATAATTACGACTTACTGGAATCGGTTGCTCATCGTACCCGTCTAAATACAAATTATACGTGCCATTATAATAAGGTTTAAGTTCTTGTACATATAACATATTAATTAAATAACTTTTATGTACACGTAAAAAATCGTATGTATTAAGCTTATTTTCTAATTCCTGAAGTGTATATGTTGAAATATAATGATTATTCGTTGTATAAATTGAAACTGTTTTATTTTCCTTATTTTTACTTACATATATAATATCTTCTGGAAAAATATATCTAATTCCCTCATGACCTTCTATCGGCAGTTTACGCAAATGGCTCTTTGCTTTCTCACTTTTTTCTTTCCCCATTTTATATAAAATGAATTGTAAATCTTCTTCACGAAATGGTTGCAATAAATAATAAAATGCTTGGAAACGAAAAGCTGTAATTGTCTCTTCTATATCCTCACCAATAAAAATAAATTTTGTATAACAATTCACTTCTCGTAACAAGCTCGAATATTCAAAACCAGTGCCGTCTACTAGTTGCGAATTTAAAAAAACAAAATCAGGTGTATGTTTTTTCATTATTAGCAAAGATTCTGTTCCGGTTCTCGCTTCAAAACATTCTACATTTCGAATGTTCTCAGTAAAGTACTCAACTAATTTTCTTCGCTCTTCTGTCTCTTCCATGATAAGTAAAATTTTCATTTATCCAACCACCTAATTCCTTTGTCCATATGTCTTGTTGTATACATTCGCTTTAGTAAGAAACAATCCCTTTTTCTTACTATACCATTATTTATCTAAAAAAACAGAAAAAAGGAAACCACTTTGGTTTCCCCTTTTCTTTTATCCCGATTGGTGCGTGCTAATAATCAACAGGGAATGGACAAAACCTCCACTAATTGAGGTTTCACTTTATACCAATTCCTGCTGCTTCGTTTCTTTCCCAAGTATAATCACAGCAAGTGCCCCAATTAAAATTGATCCACAGAAAATCGTAAATATTAGCGATAGTGAAGCTTGTGAAGCAACTAAATATCCTACTAATAGTGGTCCAAGAATACCCCCAATACGTCCAAATGCCGCTGCCATTCCTGCGCCTGTACCGCGAATAACTGTTGGATACTGTTCAGGTGTGTAAGCGTATAATGCACCCCAAGCACCTAAGTTAAAGAAGGATAATAACATACCCGCAACTATTAATGCTGTTAATGAATCCGCGATTCCGAACACATAAGCACTACATGCTGTACCAATTAAATACGTAACCAATACAAATTTACGACCAAGACGTTCAATAAACCATGCTGCTGTAAAATATCCTGGTAATTGAGCTAATGTCATAATAAGTACGTACTGGAAACTTTTTATTAAACTAAAACCTTTCAGTACCATTACACTAGGTAACCAAAGGAACATTCCATAATAGGAAAAGACAACACAAAACCATAAAATCCATAACATAATTGTTGCTTTACGATACTTCCCAGACCAAACCGATTTTATATTCTCAATAATGGATGGCCTTTTTTCAACCTTTTGAAACCTTGGAGAATCGGGTAAATTCCATCTTAAATATAAAGCATATAAAGCCGGAACTGCACTTAATACCATCGCAACTTCCCAACCGTATTTAGGAATCACAAAGTACGAGATAAGAGCTGCAATTAACCAGCCACCAGCCCAAAAGCTTTCTAATAGTACAACTATTTTCCCACGTTCGTGCGCTTCAACACTCTCTGATACAAGGGTAGATGCAACTGGGAGTTCTCCGCCGAGTCCCATACCAATTAAAAAGCGTAACACGAGGAACATTGTGAGTGTCGTCGTTAAGGCTGTTAAGCCACTACCAATAGAAAATAGTAATAATGTAATAATGAAGACCGATTTCCGTCCTATTTTATCTGATAGTACCCCAAAGACAAGCGCTCCTACAGCCATACCAATTGAGTTAATACTACCTATCCAACCCATCTCTTGAGTACTTAATCCCCAATCTTTTTGCAACGCCACTATTACAAATGAAAGCATTCCAACATCCATTGCATCAAATAGCCATCCAAGCCCTGCTATACCAAGTAGCTTTCGCTTCGAAATTTCTTTTACCTTGCTCACAAGAAGTCCTCCTTACACAGCTGTCTTTACACATCATTTTACATGTGTGTATTGTATAAGTAAAATACTTTCGTGTAAAAAATTCTCCTTCATCATTCCCCCAAAGTAAAATATTTATCCCGCTATTTGAGGGCAGTAAAACTCCCACCTCAAAATCCAGCTGGAGCAAAGAAATTAGGTGGGAGTCTGGCTGCCCGTAAACGCCCGATTGGTGAGGGCTAATAATCAGTGGGGGATGAACACCCCCTACTGATTAAAGTTTCACTTTATCAAAAATAAACAAATAAAAAAGTAGCGATGTTCCGCTACTTTTTTGAACGCATTACTTCTTTTAAAAACTCAGCTAGTACTAACTGACGACGCCAGCGTGTTGGATTACTACATAATCTGTAAAACCACTCTAAGTGGATAGCTTGGATCCATTTTGGCGCACGTTTTACCTCTCCAGCCCACACATCTAAACTACCGCCTACTCCAACAGCCATTTTCGTTTCTAAACGATGCTTATTGTTTTGGATAAAGTTTTCTTGTCTTGGGAAGCCCAGCGCAACAAGTAATAGATCTGGTTTTGCTTCTTGAATACGAGAAACAATATTCTCTTCTTCTTCTTGTTTAAAATACCCATCTTGTGTACCCACAATAGATACAGCCGAATATGTCTTCGTTAAATGATTAGCTGCAGCTTGTACAACATGTGGTTTTGCACCTAATAAGAAAACAGATACTGGTTTATTCTCTTCTGACAACTTCGCAAATAAATTACACATTAAATCGAAACCTGCTACACGTTCTTTCACAGGTGTACCAAGCATACCACTTGCTTTTACAACCCCAATACCATCAGGTGTAATTAAATCTGTATTTAATAATGTTTTACGGAATTTCTCGTCCTTTTTTGCACACATAACAATTTCAGGGTTTGCTGTTACTACCTGAAAAGTATGAGTTCGCTCCAATTCTAGTTGTTCCTTTAAATATTGGACCGTTTCATCCATTGTCATTGTAGAAAAAGGAACGCCTAGAACATCAACTGTTTGTACTGCCATAATTAACTATCCTCTCTATTATTAAAGGTTTTTCTCTATTAATCGATTATATGTCTCTTTCGTATCTTCATATAACTTTTGTAGTGAGAAGTTCATAGTAGCATGTTCGTAAATATGTTTTCCCATTGCTGCTAATTCTCCTGTTTTCCACTTATCATATGCCTCTTCTAATGCCGACGCTAATGCTTTTCCATCACCAGTTGGCACAATCCACCCGTAAGTTTCATCTGCGATTAACGGCTCGATTTCTCCCGCCCTAGTCACAATTGATGGTACACGTTGATTTGCTGCTTCTAATAAAACTAACGGAAATCCTTCGCTATGGGAAGTTAATAAATTTACATGTGATGAAGCAAATAATTGTTTCACATCTTGACGGTGCCCTAAAAATTCAACTTTATCATTAATTCCTTTTTCAGTAGCTAACGCCTTTAACTCTCCTTCTAACGGCCCGTCACCAACTAATAATACTTTAATCTTCTCCAATTTTGTTTGTTGTAACGCATCGAATAAAACTTCATGTCCTTTAACAGGATGCAGACGTGCTACTTGGATTGCCGTAAACACATCTTCATCAATATTAAACATTTCCTTTTTATTATAGCCAGCTGCTTTTTCCTGATCATATTCAATACCGTTATAAATAACATGCATCTTTTCATTTGAAATCCCTAATGCCGCTAAGCTTTTTTTCAACCTATTCGTTACAACAAAAAATAAATCTATATTTTTTAAAGCTTTTAAATTTAACTTAGTAAAAATCCAACCTTTTAGGCCTTGTTTAGTAAAGTCTTGAAATGGATCACTATGAATTGTCGTTACCCATTTTGCCACGAATTTCTTTTTCATTAAAGAAACAAAGAAATTTGCCCTAGGACCGTGTGTATGAACTACATCAAATTTTTCTTTATTAATGAATTCACTTATGTTTTTTAAAATGGATAAATCATAGCGAGATTTTTGTGAAAACACATGAACTTTTATCCCTAGCTCTCTTGCTTCTTTCGCAACAATTCCATCTTCAAATACTGCTAATTCTACTTCACCATCCGGAAACTGATCGAGCAGTGAAATAATATGTGTTTTTCCTCCACCATCTTCTGCTCCTGCATTCATATGCAATATCCTCATATTTTTTCCTCCTTTAAATCCTCGCTACATTTCCATCTATCTTTATTTTACTGTACTAAAAAATAAAAGCTAACAAAAGTTAGCTTTTATTTTTATCATTCAATTTCTAGATCTACAATTAGATAAGCTAACACCACTACAAAGTAAATACCCACTCCTGGTGCTGTCAAAATATGTCCTGCAATGTACGCAATGCCTAGTGCTAATAATAAGCTTGCTGAAATCATTCCATATTTTATATTAAATATTTCCTTAAATCTTGTAACAAATGCTAGTAAGATTCTTAAGCCGTAATAAATAAATGGAATCATCATTAATGCAAAACCAATAATTCCGAAATCATAAAACCAATCATGGAAGTCCATTTCTATTAACTTCGGATCTGGCTCTTTTTGTTCATTATACTTAAAGTTACCTGCGTAACCCATTCCTAATAATTTTTGTGACATTGGCGCTTCCTTAAAGAATTGCTTATGTCTTTCTTCATATACTTGACGTCCGCTGAAAATAAGATTTTCTTGATTTTCTTTCTTTTGCTCTTTCTCAACCTCTTTTTTAACTTCCGCTTCTATCTTTGCTTTTTCTTCCGGTTTTTCAGCTTTATGTTGTTTTTCTTCTTTTTCTTTAATTTCTTGTTCTTTTTTTATTTTCTCTTTAATTTCTTGTTCTTTTTGCCCTTGTTGTGCTACATTTTGTTCTGATAAATAGTTATTATGAATACCCATATTTTGTGCTAATGGTGTCTTTTTAAACGTTCCAACTACACCAACTAATAGGACAATAGCAATTAATGCATTAAGTACAAGAGCTTTTTTGTTTGGATTTTTTCTATCAAATAATAATTGTAGTACAATAATCCCGATTGCTGCCGCTAACGTAGCACCAATTGAGCCCATTCCTACCTTCGTTCCAACTTGAATTAAAGAGTAAATCATTAACAGCGATGGAATCCAATATAAAACGTGCTTCACGCTCTTTGTTTTTTGAATAGAATATAGTACCACAATAGGGAAAATAATAGCTAAGATTGACCCAAGTTCATTACCTGCATAGAACCATCCTCGGGAACCAACTTTCATCCACTCATAACTTCCAAAATCTGTAGAAGTTGTAATAGAAATAACCATAACAGCATTAATAATTAATGTTGAATACACAATGTTATTTCTAACTTTATCGCTAATATTTACTGTCTTCTTCAGTGATTTTAAAGCTAAAATGTATGAGCTGAGCATAATATATATATACAATGCTTTTCCAATGAATTTAACTTCTTCTGCGAGTACAATAGGACTCTTGATTAACTTGTTATTAATAAATCCTATTCCTAATACAACTCCTAGTAATACAAGATAAATCAAAAACTTCCTATTTTCTCTTTCTTTTGCCTGAATTAAAATATAAATGCCACCCATTGCCATAATGAGGAATCTTACCATAATTCCAACTGTCGCATTTACTTTTAATAACTCAATGCTAAGAGACGTTAATAAATCTAAAACAGGCTGTAAAATAATAAAAAAGAGCAAAAAATGCTCAAATCTAACCCTAGCTTGATTTGCTAACATTCCAAGACCTCCATACAAAATCTTCACATTATCTTTTAATCATAGTTTTCTACTGTTTAAACACACCTAGCAATTATAACATAACTCATATTTAAATTGAGAACTATTTTTCATGCCGAAACTATTCAAATCCAGCATTATTAGTAACCGAAAACATTGTCCTTTAGCTATCCTTTCCTATCCCTATAAAAACTATCTAACACATATGTACTTATTTTCGACAGTACAAAAATATTTTTTTATCATTTTATATAAATGTATAAAAAAAGGACTTCTCCTATTGTACCCTCCCTCTAACTAAGCTACCTCAAAAAAACTATGAAATGAATCTTCCCGCACTTTTTTTCTTTACTTCATTGCTACTTATCAAGCATTTTCAAACGCTTTCTTTAGCTATTTCATCCATTTTTCTACATGTAACGAAAAGTAATTGTTATTTCCAAAACTTTAGTGTATATTTTTTCTCTGGAACATCTTTAAGAGGAAGGAATTAAAGCCATGTTATTAATCGATATATTTACGTTTCTTGGCATTATCGCCGCTGCCATTTCTGGTACATTAGTTGGTTTGAAAAAAGATTTAGATTTATTTGGTGTCCTTTGTTTAGCTGTAGCTACTGCGCTCGGCGGCGGTATTATTCGTGATATTATGATTGGTAACCTGCCTCCTGTCGCATTTGTAAAACCCATTTACTTTTTCGTAAGTGTACTATCAGCATTATTCACATGTATGTTTTTTGAGCGTATTAATAAACTTCAAGTTGTTATTATGCTTTCTGATGCTGTTGGTTTAGGTGTATTTACAGCTATTGGTGCAAATGCAGCAATGTCACATCACGTTGACGCCTCGTTTTTAGTCGTTTCAATGGGAGTTATTACAGGTATTGGAGGCGGTATTTTACGCGACATTTGCGCTCAAGATATCCCGTATGTATTCCGAAAAGAAATATATGCAATTGCTTCTATTTTAGGAGCAGTTAGTTTCCTAATTACACATGCAATGGGGGCACACGTCTTAGCTTTCTATGTCTGTTTATTAGTAACATTCGTTATTCGTGTAGTCACCGTAATATATAACGTACATTTCCCAGTTTTCTTTAAAACACATGCAAAAATTAATAAGGGCCATTAAGAGAATTCTACATAGAATTCTCTTAATTTATATACAATTCTATATACTATAGAGTAATTATATATAAAAAATTGAAAATGAATTAGAAACTATCCCATAAGTAATGAAGAGTATTCAAGATGATTCCTCGAAAATGGCCTTAACAGCGGATAATTTACAACTTGAACTAAACCGATAAGGCGAATCGATACAAAAAAAGAATCCGAAATGGATTCTTTTATTTTCTGAAAAATATTTTTTGGCAATAAAAATAACTCATATAAACACCAAAGCTTTGTAAAATAAACAAAGCTGGCATAATAATATTATAGTATGCCATATCTACTTGAAAGAGCCTTAACGATACATATCCGGTAATTAATAATACAAACAACATATATCCTTCATTTTGCTGTTTCTTAATTAGAAAATGTAATAAAGCTATAGCCATAAACAGTGTCACCACTATATATATAAGCTTTTCACATTTAAAAAGAATAGAATTTATTCCCTCATCTGAAAACTGGCTAATAACTGGTTTTAACAGGTTAAATCTTTCTACTTCCATTTCTTTTAACTCTTGATCAATGTGCTCTTTTACACTTTGATTTTTAGATGCTTTTTCTTCATTTTGACTTTTTCCAATTAAAACAGATTGAACATAATTCTGATTAGAAATCGTATACTGTGACATTCCCATCATCTTGATACCATAGCTCACACCAAAATGAGTACTATAAAACAGAATAAGTATTCCTATCATTTTTAATAGTAATTTTTGTTTCGCCCCTGATTGAAATAATTCAATTAACAGCACATATACAGCTATAAAAACAGGTAAAAATAACCCCACTGGGAAAATCATATTGCTAAGTGCAAATAAAATGGCTGAAATTACCCACATATAAGGATGATCCAATCCTTTATATAAAAGTATGTAACAAGCACAATAAAATAAAAATATTGCGAGTGATTCCGCCGTTAATACCGAACTCATAAATATATTTGGAATATATAAAGCATAAAACACGGACGCAATACGACCACACTCTTCTCCAAATACCATTGACGCAATGCGATAAATGAAAAATGCAGTTCCTGTACAAAATAAAATATTAAATAATTGTAAAGCGAATACCGTATCACCAAATATACGAATGATGATCGATTCATAAATAATAAAAGGTAACTGCGCTACATTCTCTATATTATTGCCAATTGCAATCTGCTTTGCAGACTCATACATAGCTTTCATATCACCTATTATTGGACCATCTACAAATAGAACTGTGATAAATCTTACAACTATAGATACGCTTATAAGAAAAATAAGAAATTGTTTATCTGTGAAACGATATTGCAAAATCGATGCCACTAACAAAATAAGAATAACAAAAATCACTAATACGATTGTTATACTTGTTGTACTTCCCCCAAAAAATTGCTTACTTGTTTCAAAAGCCGACCAACAACTATAAACAAAAAATGCGAGCATCGCACCAATCGTTATTTTACTGAAGAAAGACGAAAAATTTGTTTGTATATGATTCATATATCCATTGCACCTCTATTTCCATTCATAACAAAACGATTCTATCATGAATGGGTACAAGGTTAACAGGGAATTTCTATGACAAATACATAGTCATTACTTTTTACTTGCAATGTAAGCGAATCCTCTTTTACACTACATTTTAGATAAAATAAATTTTCTTTCAGTTACATGAATACAAATACAGAAGTTTAAATAATCCTCTTTTGGAATACACTTTACTTCATTAAATATCTAATATGAGTAATCCACTTACACATATTATTCTGATTGAAAACAGACTATAGGGGCTGAATATATGGAAAAGAAATTCATGCGAGAATCTAAAGCAATTAAGACAACACGTGTTTTTCCTAACGATTTAAATAATCACCAAACACTTTTTGGAGGGAAATTATTAGCAGAAATTGATAGTATTGCTTCAATTGCGGCTGCAAGACATAGTCGTAAACATTGCGTAACAGCATCTATTGATTCAGTTGATTTTTTAACTCCAATTCACCAAGCTGATTCTGTTTGTTATGAAGCATTTGTATGTTATACAGGGAAATCTTCAATGGAAGTTTTCGTAAAAGTAATCGCAGAAAATTTATTAGCAGGCGAGCGTAGAATTGCCGCTACTTGCTTCATTACATTTGTGGCAATAAAAGATGGAAAACCTTCGTCGGTACCACAAGTACTACCTGAAACTCAGGAAGAACATTGGTTACACACAACCGGTTTAGAACGCGCGGAAAACCGAAAAAAGGGACGTTTAAAAAGTAAAGAGATGGCTGAAGTTTTAACTTTAAGTAAGCCTTGGAATATTTAATACAATCTTTTCATCATACATGCACAGGTTCTTCCTTGCATGTATTTTTTATTATAAAAAATACTATCGCTTGCCTTTGTATTCAGTGGTCTCCTCCTAAAATCACCCATCAGTTTTTCCTTTATTTTCTTATACTTTTAATGGTATATTAAGTAAAGTTGTTTATAAATAACCATAATATAGTTAAATATGTAAGGGGTGGTGCGGTAATGTCTATCGAAGTACCAATTTCAATACCAAAAACTTTAATTATTATTCCAGCCTATAATGAGGAAGAAGCAATTGCAGATACATTAACAAGATTACTAGAACTAAAACAACATTTTACAGCGTTAAGCATTTGCGTTATTAATGATGGCTCACAAGATAAAACAGCTCAAATCGTAAAAAATTTCCCTGTTCATCTTATTAATCTACCATATAATCTAGGCATCGGTTCAGCTGTACAAACTGGCTATAAATATGCATATGAGAATGGATATGATATTGCAATTCAGTTCGATGCTGATGGACAACATAATCCGGATGATTTATACAAAATTATACAGCCTATTGCTGAAGGCCAATGTGATATGGTGCTAGGTTCACGCTTTACAGAAAAAACAGCTTACAAAGGTAGTATTTCAAGAAGAATCGGTATTTTTTATTTTACTGCCCTACTGAAAGTTTTAACGAAACAAACATTTATGGATCCAACTTCTGGATATCGTGCTATTAATCGAGAAGTAATTACGATTTTTGCACACAATTATCCAAAAGATTATCCAGAGCCAGAAGTCCTTATTCATTTAAAAAAGAAAAAACTTCGCATTAATGAGATATCTGTAAATATGCAAGAGCGACAAGGTGGACAATCTTCCATCACACCTCTTAAATCTGCATATTACATGATTAAAGTAAGCCTTGCTATATTGATGCAAAAAATCGTGAAAGGTTGATAGTGAATGCATATAATTACCTTTTCATTCATCTTTATTTTGTTATTATTCTTCTTAATTATTAATTCTATCCGTCGCGGGGCTTTAGAAACAAAATATGCTATTTTGTGGATTTTTGTTTGTGTTGCAATGGCTATTTTAAGTTCTACTGATAAAATTATAAATTGGATTGGAAAACTATTAAAAGTAGAATATCCACCATCCATTTTATTCTTATTTGGATTATTATTCTGTTTCATCTTAATTTTTGACCTAACAAGAAAAATTTCTAAGCTACACCATCAACTTGTAACATTAACGCAAGATTATGCATTATTAAAGCAAAAATTAAAAGTAGCGCAAACTGAAACAGATAGCGAATAATTTTTTCTATTTAAATACTAACAGATACAAAAAGCACCTTGATTCTTCTAAGATTCAAGGTGCTTTTCATTTCAAACTATTTGTTTCTAATTAATAGTTTACTAATTTTCATAACCGTTGCCACGGTTCCTACTCCAATTATAATAAATAAAAATGGGATTAATGGTAATGCATATCTTTCATATGCGGCATAAAAACATGTTAAAGCTGTTTGCAGTAAAAGAATTGACCATAAAAATGTAGTCTCTCTCCACCTTTTTAAAAGGAAGATAAATGAAAGTATTGTACATATTAAAAACATCGTCTTAATAAAATTATGTATTTCATTCATATCCTTTGCAGAAACATTGAATACTTCAATATTATGCTCTATAGAATAATACGGTTTTTTCCACATAATTTCTGGCTTCAAGATTAAATAACTCTCTATCATGGCATTCTTATCTGTTTTCCACCATTCTTTCATTCTATCTTTCGCTATTTTTTCTTCTAATTCCATAAATTCATGTGCTTCCAGGTTAGGGTACTTTGCGTGTAATTCCACTTCAAGTTCTGCCATATTCTTACCTTCTGGGTAACCTTTCCCTTGATACGTTCCAAGTAATAACGGATTCCCTGCCCCAGCAGTTAGTGGAATAAATTTATCAAATTGAATGTAATTGCGGGCCCACCATGGTCCAAGTACGATAAGTCCTATCCCTATACTTATAATCGCTTGCTTCATCATAATGCGGAATGGATAGCGTTTCATTAAGAGATATATAAATAATGGTATTGGATATAAAGCGACTTGTACGCGTAAGTACAATGCTAAAAAGTAGAAAATTAATACAATTAGAAAATGTTTCGTTTTATGAGTATCAGCTAATTTTAAGCTCCAATATAATAATCCCAATGAAAAGAATAGAAACGGTCCTTCTGTTAAAGTTAAATTTTCCATAACAATCTCTGGAGGATACACAGCTAATAAGAAAGCACCTATTAATCCTGCAGCGGGATTCAATAAATAAGTACCAATCTTATAAGTTAGTAAAATACTAAGTACCCCTAATAGGATAATAATTAATTTAGCTACAAAAAGGCCTTCATTTCCATTTCCAAAAAAGTAAAATACAGTAGCTAAAAACGCTGGAAAACCTGGCATAATATGAATAGTTGGTTTATCCGGCTCATGATATGTTAACATTCCTGTTTCCAATAAAATAGTTGCCGTTTTTTGATAACCTATATCATCGCTAGCTATAGTCAAATCTGCACCATGTGTTTGTAAAGTTGCAAAACGAAGCGCAAAACCTACTATCATAATAATCCCTAAAAGGATTACATTAGATTTGCGAGTAAATCGCCTTAACATCTCATCTTCTCCCTTCAAATACATAATTTTCAAATTATATTTCTATATTTTTACAAGGCAATATATTCTATAATAAATACTTTTTATACAAAGTACAATAATAGAAAGTTGATTTACAAAGTTTATATGCGTTAAACTGATACAGATGTTCTTGTAATCTTCTTCCTTTCAAAAGGCTTGTATATATGGTGCAAGACATAAAAAATTT
This sequence comes from Bacillus cereus, assembly GCF_025917685.1. Classification (NCBI taxonomy): domain Bacteria; kingdom Bacillati; phylum Bacillota; class Bacilli; order Caryophanales; family Bacillaceae; genus Bacillus; species Bacillus cereus. Next base: position 5,150,181 of record NZ_CP089518.1, read on the forward strand.
GAGGAGATAAAAATTCTATGATGGAACAAAAACAACTTGTTTCTGTTGTCATACCCCTGTATAACACAGAAAAATATATTGAAGAAACGATGCAGTCAATACTGGATCAAACATATAAAAACATTGAAATTGTAATTGTAGATGATGGAAGTAAAGATCAATCACCTTCTATCGTAAAAAATCTTGCAGAAAAATATCCGGGTCAAGTAAAATACGTTCACCAAAAAAACCAAGGTGTTTCAGTAGCTCGTAATACAGGGATTGAAAATGCTAGCGGAGAATACGTCGCTTTCCTTGATAGTGATGACTTATGGCATCCAACTAAAATTGAGAAACAAATCGAGAGTATGCATAAAAACAACATGGACGCGTGCTATTGTGGTTATATGAATTTCTACGAAGAAACAAGCGAAAAGGTTGAGCATACAACAAACTTTATTAAAGGTGATATGGCAAAAGCATTCTTAACACACCAAGTTGTTGCTCAAACAAGTACTTGGATTTTCAAACGCTCTATCGCAATGAATCATAATATCCGTTTTACACCAGGATGTAGCTGGGGAGAAGACTTGGAGTTTTTATTTAAACTAATGAGTGTGACAAATGTATGCTATGTCGATGAATACTTAACATATTATAGAATCTTATCAGAAGGAAATCTTTCTTCTAAATATAAAGATTACGAATTAAAAACAACTAAAGAACTGGAAGTATTCAATCGTATGAAAGACTGGGTACATAATAAATCTCAAGACTTCATTACGAAAGACCCTCAGTCACTTATTGAGATTCTTGAGCATTATTTATTCCCTTATACGGTTATCAATAATGCTTGTATATACATTAAAGAGAACTCTCAATTAGATAAGTCCCAAGTTCAATTAATCAAAAAAGATATAAAGAAATATTGCCGTAAAATCTATTCAAAAAACGGAAAGCGTAGTAAAAAACTATATGCAATGCTTTGGTTTGTACGAATTAAATTTCTGTTTTCTTAAACCGAAAATATAATACTATTCTCCCTTTCCATAAACAAATCAAACTTACAAATGGGACGAATCGTGTCCTAAAGAATAGAAAGGTCTTTTTCCATGAAAACAAATAAAATCCTTAAAAACGCCTCCTACCTCTTTGTAGGAAATATTACTGTTCGATTTGTACTTGCTATTGCGACGATTTTCTTTGCAAGATATGTTTCACCAGGTGAGTATGGTATGTTTACAACTGCATTAGCGGTTTCCGCTGTTATTTGTTATTTTACAGATGCAGGTTTAACACATACGTTTATGCGTGAAGGAACGAGAAGTGATGCTAACATTAGTGTGCTAATCAGCAGTTATTTACGCATTCGTTTAGTATTAGCTATCGTAATTTCCGTACTCTTCGCTATTTTTGCTCAGTTCTTCTATGCTGATGCTTACTTACGTGCCATGGTATATTGGGTTGTATTACCGACCATGTTTGGAGCAACTTTACAAGGTGTTGGAATGGCTTATTTCCAAGTAACAGAACGTATGCAATTCACAGCGATTATTTCTGTAATACAAGGTGTCACAGCTGCAGCTGCGCTTCTACTAGGAATGTCATTTAAATGGTCACTTATGATGGTCGCTGCCATGTACGGAATATCTAGTCTTGTAACAGGAGTCATCGCCTTTATAATGGTACTCCGCCATACAACAGTTCATAAAGGCTGGGACAAAGGTATTTTAAATCAATTGCTGATTTTCACAATCAATGGCATTATCATTATGCTCTTACCACAGTTAGGGCCTATTATATTAGAAAAAGTTTCAACGTATGAGCAAGTTGGATTCTTTGGCGCTGCATCGAAAATACCCGCTGTACTTTATCAAATACCAGGTGTAATTGCAGCAGCCTTTTATCCAAAGTTATTTGCTTTTGGAAATGAAAACAATATTGATGAACATAGAAAACTATCTCTGTTTGAATTAAAGCTTATGTCTTTCTTAGGAATGGGAATTTCTATCCCATTTATCGCTGATCCAAGCTTTTGGATTGTTACTTTATTAGGTGAAGAGTATGCACCAGCTGGTGATGCCCTTGCAATTTTAGCCTTTATGGTTATTTTACAATCTATCAACTATCCACTTGCTGATAATTTAACGACAATTGGTCAACAGTGGAAGCGTGCGACAACGATGGGAATTGGATTAGCTGTCGCTATCATAAGTTACATCGCATTAGGCAGCCAATTTGGAATGATGGGCGCTGCGGCAGCTGCGATCATTACCGAGATTACATTATTAATCGGATTTACTTTATTCGTTCGTAAAGGTTTTTCATTACTATTCAAAGGAATAATATTCAATGCACTAGCGTTTATAATCAGTTACGCAATATACCGTACAGCATTAATTAACTTACCGCCACTAATAGCTTTAATACTTACTGGTATATTGTACGGTATTATCGGTCTTGCCATTGACCCACAAATACGTGGATTGATTTTAGGATTTATAAATAAAAAGCTGGCTCGAAAGTAAATAAAAATAAAAACTTCAAATTTAATTTGAAGTTTTTATTTTATCTTCTTCACTTAAAATGAGCCCTGTTTTCAATCTATATCTTAAATTGACTTGCCTTTCTGGAATGATTATACTTGGAAACGAACAGCCCTAGATGTACAACACCTAGTATTAATGCAATTCGCAGTTAATCTTCTATACAAACATTAACTCGTTACACCATAAATTACACAACAGAAAACTTTATTACTACCGTTAAAAATCGTCGATTCATCCATAGTTTTTCTTCATTATAAAACAATATCTAAATATGGAGAATACGGATTAAATCTTAATAATTGTATTGAGGAGGCTTATTCATTTAATGACTTCAGAGGTAAATAAAAGGACATTTTTTACTAAAAGCACACTTATTATCATTCCATTATTAATAATATGTGCATTTGCTTTTCATTACTTTTTCTTAAAATCAGACAGTGTATTTTCTAGTACGGGAGATGCATTATCACAATTCAGCTTCTTTACATTCCTTTTACAACATGCATTTAAAGATGGGAATTTATTTTGGTCTTGGGATTATGGCTTAGGTGGAGATTTATTCGGGGAATTTAGTTATTACTATAGTACAGCACCATTTTTCTGGCTTACGCTTCTACTTCCCAAACTAAATTTTGACCAAATCTTTGAGATGAAGCTATATATGAGTATTTTAAAAAGTACATTAGCGATGTTATTCATGTATGGTTCTTTACGTTATCATAATAAAACTATTTTTTCTTCTTTCATTTCTGCCATTATATATGGAGGATGCGTGACTTTTATTCGCCATTCTTTATTATGGGATTTCATGGCAGATGCTATAGTGTTTTTACCTTTAGTAATATGGGGATTAGATAAATATATTTTAGAGCGAAAAAAGGGATTATTCCTGTTTGCAACAGCACTTATGCTTGCATCAAATTTCTATTTCGCTTTCATTACTAGTATTTTCATCTATATTTATGCCTTTTTCCAATATTTCGCTACACAGCAGAATAAAACAATTAAAACATTTATAACTTATTATATTAGAATTGCTTTCCTATATTCTTTATCACTAGGTTTAGCCGCTGTTTGCTTTATACCATCTGTAAATGGGGTATTTAGTTCAGATCGACTAGCTACAAAATTTACTATTCCATTATTTTTTGAAGATACGTTTTATAAAAACTTAATGGAAAGTATCTTTTTCATTAATAATACAGAGGATTATCAGCTCGCATTCCCAGTTTTCATCCTCTTCCTTATTACAAGTGCGCTTCTAATACGCAATAAACTTGTCACAAATAAGTTACTCTTTACTGGGTTTATGTTAGTTCTATATATGCTTCCATATACGTATTCCGTATTTAATGGCTTTTCCGCTATGCAATATAGATGGTTTTACTTATTTGCATTTGTAGTTGCGCAAACTGTTGCCTACATTTTAGACTGGATGCTACTTAACAAAAAGAAGGTTAACTCTTTAATAGGTCCTTTGCTAGCAACAGCACTATTTATTTACGCATTCTATAGAAAAGTAAATATAAACGGACAACCGCTAGAAACGATTGATAAAATTTTAATTGGCACTACTGCTTTATCTATTATTACAATATTACTATGGCGCTATTTGTCAAAAGTAGCTTTACAGTGTTTCATTATATTAAATGTACTGGTCAATGTAATATGTATTAATTACGTCTATTCAGATATTGCTCTTAGTAAACACTTTAATCAAGCAGGCGTAACAAAAGAATCATTACATGGGCCAGGTCTCGATAATAAGGATGAAATTGACGCAATTCGTTACATACAAAATCAAGATAAAGATTTTTATAGAATTATCAACCCAAACAATAATTATAAGAATACACCGATGCTGCAAGGTTATCATGGTACAAGTACTTATCAAAGCTTAGTAAATTATCATGTTCATGACTTTATGAAGAATAAGTACAATGTTTTCCAAGGATATGATAGCCCATCTATGTTCTTCCAGTTAGATAAACGACTATTCCTTGAGAACATGCTAGGGGTAAAATATTATGTATTAAGTGAAGGTGCTAATAAAACTGATATTCCGTATGGTTATAAGTATGTACAACAAGTAGGTCCTTACAACATTTACAAAAATGAATATGCCCTACCATTAGGCTATGTATACGAAGCTGGAATAAGTGATGAAGAATTTTCAAAACTTAATTTCGCTGAGAAAGATCAACTTTTATTAGATGCTGTAGTTGTAGATAACGTTGGAAGTCTTCCATTAAAACAATTTAATACAAAACAGCTAGATTCAAAACAAATTAAGATTAATCCAAATAAAATTAAGTGGGAAAATATAGAGAAAGACAAAGATATACTCACTGTTCATGAAAATGGGCGTATAATAGTACCTGTTGATAATAACGATATGTTAGGTGATCTCCTTGTTGAAATTAAGATTAGAAATATAAACAAGGAATCATTTGGGGTTACTGTGAATGACAAATCTATGATAAAAGGTAATGAAGATGGAGCTTATGCTTACCCGTTAGAAAGATTTGTTTATAACTTAGGAAAAGATGCGAAGCCAACCGAGCTAATCATTTCTATCCCTACTCCTGGTCAATACGAGTTGAAAGACTTACAAGTCAACAGTACCAACTATAAAACTGTCCCGAAAAAAGTAAGTACTTTAAAAGAAAATAGCCTACAAAATATTTACTATAAAGGTAACTACTTAAAAGGTAATATTAATTCTACTAAGGATGGATTACTATATTTATCTGTACCGTATAGTAAAGGATGGTCAATAAAGGTTGACGGTAAAGAAACTGAGTTTACGAAGGCTAATTCTGCCTTTATTGGTGTTCCTATTTCCAAAGGGCAACATGTAGTTGAAATGAAATACGTCACACCTTATTTCAAAATGGGTCTCGTTATTTCTATCATTTCATTTATCATTTGTATCTCGCTTCTAGTTCTCGGAGATAAGGATCGATATACAAAATTTAAAAATCGTTTTAAAAAAAGTTAGTAAAATAGAGTGAAGTAAAAGTTGAAGATAATTGCTTCAACTTTTACTTCATGCTCAGTTTAAAATTACATCTAAGGAGGTCCTAACATGACCCTTTCAATAGTAGTACCTTGTTATAATGAGGAGAAGGTACTTCGAGCTTTCTATTCAGAGACTTCTCTTGAAATTCATAAGCTAACTACTGATTATGAATTTGTTTTCGTCAATGATGGAAGTAAAGATAAAACATTAGAGATTCTACGTGACCTAGCCAATTCAGACTCAAATGTGCATTATATATCATTTAGTAGGAACTTTGGAAAAGAAGCTGCCATGCTTGCCGGTCTAAAGTACGCTGCAGGCGACGCTGTGGTTATTATGGATGCTGATCTACAACATCCACCCGAGCTAATAAAAGATATGTTAGACGGCTATAATAACGGCTATGATCAAGTAATTGCAAAACGAACTAGAACAGGTGATTCACCAGTACGCTCTTTCGTTTCTCGCTTATATTATAAAGTCATGAATAAATTCGTTGATATTGAGCTAGTAGATGGCATCGGTGATTTTAGACTTTTAAGTAGAAGTGCAGTCGATTCATTACTATCTCTAACTGAATACAATCGTTTTTCAAAAGGTTTATTTTCTTGGATCGGTTTCAAAGAACACATTATTGAATACGAAAATGTATTACGTTCTGACGGAGAAAGTAAATGGACTTTCTCTAAGTTATTAAATTACGGGATAGATGGTGTAATTTCGTTTAACAATAAACCATTACGATTATCTATATACCTTGGATTATTAACAACCCTTTTAGCTGTTTTATATGTAATCACTACGTTTATTCAAATTACCGTTAGCGGTGTTGATGTACCAGGGTACTTTACATTAATTTCTGCCATATTATTTATCGGTGGTATTCAACTCATTTTCCTAGGAGTTATCGGCGAATACATCGGTCGTATTTATTATGAAACAAAGCGTAGACCACATTTCATAGTAGCAGAAAAAAAAGTTAGTAAAGTAAAACAAAAAGCTTAGTAAAAAAGTTACTTCTATAAATAGAAGTAACTTTTTTACTATGATATTTCCACAAAAAATGAACGTAAAATAATTCTTGAAAAAATATACATTTTGAAATGATAGCATTATACGAAAGAATTTAGTATCATGATTCAAGGTACTATTTCAAGTTGGACGGAGGATACTATGAGCTTATTAACAGTCGACAAACTAGGACATACATTTGGTGATCGTACATTATTTAAAGATGTATCTATGCGATTACTAGCAGGTGAGCACGTTGGATTAGTCGGTGCAAACGGTGTAGGTAAATCAACATTTATGAATATTATTACTGGTCAACTTATCCATGATGAGGGCCGTGTAGAATGGACACCTGGTACAAATTACAGTTACTTAGACCAGCATACAATTTTAACACCTGGTCGCACAATTCGTGATGTATTAGCTGACGCATTTTTACCTTTATTTGAAAAAGAAAAAGCTTTAAATGAAGTTGCAGAAAAAATGGGAACTGCAACACCAGAAGAATTAGAGGAACTTCTTGAGGAGATGGCGGAAATACAAGATGCCCTCGAAGCAGGTGGTTTCTATTTATTAGATATTAAAATTGAAGAAGCGGCACGTGGTCTTGGAATTGATGCAATCGGTTTAGACCGTGATGTTGCTGCATTAAGTGGTGGACAACGTACAAAGGTATTACTAGCAAAATTATTACTTGAACAACCAGAAGTATTACTATTAGATGAGCCTACTAACTATTTAGATGTTGAACATATTCATTGGTTAACAACTTATTTAAAGGAATACCCACATGCATTCTTATTAATTTCCCATGATACAGAATTTATGAATAAATGTGTTGATGTTATTTTCCATCTAGAATTTACAAAAATGACGCGTTATACAGCGACATATGAAAAATTCCTAGAACTAGCAGAAATTAATAAAAATCAACATATAAATGCTTATGAAAAACAGAAAGAGTTTATTAAAAAGCAAGAAGACTTTATCGCGAAGAACAAGGCTCGTTATTCAACGACAGGTCGTGCAAAGAGTCGTCAAAAACAACTTGATCGCATGGAGCGTATTGATCGTCCTGAAACAGCAATTAAGCCGGAATTCTCATTTAAGGAATCTCGTGCAAGTAGTCGTTTCGTCTTTGAAGGCGAAGATGTAGAAATCGGATATACACATCCATTATTACCAAAACTAACAATGACAATTGAACGCGGTGAAAAAATTGCCATCGTTGGTTGTAATGGTGTCGGTAAATCAACATTACTAAAAACGATTTTAGGAAAAATTAAACCTTTAAGCGGTAAAACAAGTCTTGGTGACTTCTTAGAGCCTGCATACTTTGAGCAAGAAGTAAAAGCGGATAATATAACACCAATTGATGATGTTTGGAACACATTCCCTAGCATGGACCAACATCAAATTCGTGCAATGTTAGCGAAATGCGGATTAAAAAATGAGCATATCTCTCGCCCGCTAAATCAATTAAGTGGTGGCGAACAAGCAAAAGTTCGTTTATGTAAGCTAATGGGTGAAGAAAGTAACTGGATCCTATTCGATGAGCCAACAAACCATCTTGATGTTACAGCAAAGGAAGAACTTCAAAAAGCTCTGAAAGCATATAAAGGGACAATCCTTCTTGTATGTCACGAACCAGAATTTTATGAAGGCTGGATTACAAAAACTTGGAATGTTGAAGAGTGGGCAGAAAAAAACAACTAAATTATTTCATGTCAGTTAAAAAGAGCCGTTCCTAAAAAATATTTAGGGACTGCTCTTTTTTTATAAAAAAGGATTTTTTGTATCTCTCACAATATAAAAAAATTCAAAATGTAAATACTATCCTATTTTTTATAATCTTACATTCTAAAGATAATTTTGGTATTATTTAGATAAAATAGGAAAGGAATTAATTGAAAATGGTATTTAGTAATCTTGTCTTTTTATGTTTATTTTTACCTGCCGTGCTCTTAATTTATTATGCTGTGCGCAAAGAACTACAAAATATGGTTTTATTATTTTTTAGTTTAGTATTTTATGCTTGGGGCGAACCCATTTATGTTTTCCTAATGCTGTTCTCTATCTTTGTTAACTATTGGTTTGGTATCTTGTTAGGGAATAGTCGCTTCACAAATGGTCAAAGAAAAATATTGTTAACGTTTGCAATTGTAATGAACACCGCTATTTTAGGATATTTTAAATACGCAAACTTTTTGGTCGATAATATCAATTCTATCTTCCATACCAATATTATTCTTGAAAAAATACCTTTACCAATTGGTATTTCATTTTTCACGTTCCATGCAATGAGCTATATTATCGACATTTATAAGAAAAAAGTCGATGCTCAACGAAATATCTTTGATTTAGCTTTATACTTTACTGTATTTCCACAATTAGTAGCAGGACCAATTGTTCGTTATAATACAATTTCTCACCAATTACATCAACGAACTGTTGATGCCGAAAAATTCTCTGAAGGTGTCCGCCGATTTATTATTGGTTTAGGTAAAAAAGTTTTAATCGCTAACCAATTAGGCGCTATAGCCGATGAGATTTTCGCAATGAACCCTTCTGATATGAGTGTATCATTAGCTTGGATGGGGGCCATTGCCTATACACTACAAATTTACTTTGATTTTTCTGGATATAGTGACATGGCAATTGGGTTAGGAAAGATGTTTGGATTTGATTTTCTAGAAAACTTTAATTATCCATATATTTCAAAATCCATTTCTGAATTTTGGCGTCGTTGGCATATTTCACTCGGTTCTTGGTTCCGTGATTATGTCTATATTCCACTTGGAGGAAATCGGGTTACAACTTGGAAAGTTTATCGTAACCTCTTCATCGTATGGGGATTAACCGGTTTTTGGCATGGTGCCAGTTGGACCTTTATGATTTGGGGTATTTATTATGGAATACTAATTGCACTTGAAAAAGCGGGACTTGAAAATCTACTTCAAAAATTATGGAGTCCTCTCCAACATATTTACGTTATGTTTTTAGTTATTATTGGATGGGTATTCTTCCGTGCAGATAATTTTAGTTATTGCCTTGAATTTCTAAAATCCATGTTCGGATTTAACGGTCCGTTAACAGATATTAACAGTTATTTCTATATAATGAATTATTGGGGTATTTTCTTATTAGCTATTATTACTGCAGCGCCCGTATTCCCATGGTTACAAAAAATATTATCAACAAAAAGATTTGTCGTTTTATCGCCAGTATATTATTTAAGTATTTTAGTCATTGTTTTAGTATTCCTAACAAATGCAACTTATAATCCATTTATTTATTTCCGTTTTTAAAGGAGGTTCACTATGAAAAAATTTCAAAACCTCACTTTAATAATGGGGTTCCTTACAGTTATTTTTGGAGTCGGTATTTGGACAGCAAAAGTTATCCTTATAGATAAAAAGACATTTTCTGAATTTGAGAACAGAAACTTAGCAATTAAACCTGCTGTAAATGCTTCTACTATAAAAACTGGAGAATTATTTAAAGGTATCGAAACACATTTTACAGACCATATTGGACCTAGAGATTTCTTTCTTGAAAGTTATATAAAATTCCAACTGTCTATGAATAGAACATTCGTAAACAACATTCATGTTACAAACGATCAATTTATTTTTAATAGACCTAATATGGAAAATCATTTAAACGATGTTGATGCTGGGGTTCAGGAATTAAATACCCTGAAAAACGATTTCCCACAAACAGAATTCTATTTTTCTTTAGTTCCTAGTAAGCAGACAGCGTTACAGTATAAGCTTCCCTCTTACCTAAATCTTGGTTACGAACAAATTCTTAGGGATCACCTTGCTGAGAAATTAACAGAAACGAAATTCCCTATTATTGATGTATTACCAATGTTTAAAGAAAGGTTTACTAACGAAGAATTAGAACGAATGTATTTAACTACAGACCACCATTGGAATATGGAAGGTGCCTTTTATGCGTATGAGGATACGATGAACTTTATTAATTCTCATTCAGACAAATATAAAGGACAACCAATAAAGAAAGATGACTACACGATTAACTGGGGAAAACCGAAAGGAAAGTTTGTTGGTAGCTGGAATAATCAATTGTACCGCTTAATTGATACTTCATCTGTACAAATTCCATATGTCCACTATAATTCCAGTGAATCTTGGGACAACTACACGGTTTACTATGGTGCTATTAAAGATGATACCGCTAAGGAATCTATGGCTCAGTTTTACGGAAAAGAAAAGGATATTCCTGCCCCTGGATATGCTAGTGTTTATCAAACGGATTTCCCTGAAATAAACATCATTAACGAAAAGGCAGAAAACGATTTACACCTTGTTATCTTAAAAGATTCGTATGCTGATGCTACATATCCTTTATTTGCACGTAATTTTGCTAAAACAACGTTTATTGATCCTCGTTACACACAAGGAAAAAGTGTGAAACAGCAACTAGAAGAACAAAATGCAGATATTGTATTGTTTATTTACAACGACACCAATGTTTATGGTGACATGTATAAATTTCAGAATGTAAAATAAAAAATTATTTTCAACTTTAATCAGTGGGAATGAAATCCCACTGATTAAAATCTCAATTTATATAGTAATATCGAGCTAACCTCAATCTAAAATCATTCAAATCATTATACGCTTCCAAATTCGCTAACATCCCTCGAATAACTGGAATCCTCGGATTTTGAACTCTCATTTCGGATTCTAAAACATCTAAAGTGACTAAAACCTCATCATTTTCCAGTTGGTCTGCTAATGTTCGTTTTAATATAATAATTTCATTTAAAAAGTGCTCTTTCACCTGTTCTTTAATAAGCTCTGAGCTACAAAAAAGCTCCCCAATCTTTTCTTCATTTAAAACAGGCTCCTCCGAAGAGTCTAGAAGCCCTTCTACTAAATCGTCTACTCTTTTTAAAATAAAGGAAACAACATGAGAGAAATCAATTTCCGGTTCATTTAAAATAATCAATTGTAAATAACCGTGGCATATCCCTTCTACCATAATTACCAAATCTAATAAATATGGACTGACTTTGTCACCATAAATAGACAGTAAGCTATTCCGATAAAATGCATGAGACTCTAATTTCATCCTCATCATAAACTCTTCTACTTCTTTATTAAACGGAATTGCATTTTCTCTTGCATGCATAATAATAAATTCTTTATGTCTTTGCACATCAGTAAACTGACAATATAATTGTTTTTCAAATTTTTCACGTGGTAATAAAGATTCTTTTTCAATATCCAGCATTTTCTTTTGGATCTTGTCATAATAATATCGAAGTGTGGCCAATAATAACTCATCTTTTGATTTGAAATATAAATAAAAAGCTCCTTTTGATATACCACATGCGGTTACGATTTCTTGTACTGACGTTGCATTTACACCCTTAGTTGCAAATAACTTCATAGCCATCTCTATAATTAAGCGCTCTTTTTCTTTCATATTTTCTCTCCTAAATTTAATCTCGCATCTTATGTAAATTCAAACTTGATTTTATTCCACATTAGCTGAAAATAAAACTTCTCATCTAAAATTTAATGGAGTAAATGGTTTATATAGAAGCCTTTCCATCTGTAAAATCCGGTTAGTAAAAGCCAATGATCAGAAAGAATAGGAAACCGACTACTTACAGTTTGATTTTATTATACCATCTCTTTTCATTGACTACTGACCAATCGGTCAGTTATATTATGTATTAGACTGACCGATTGGTCAATACAATGAAAAGGGAGCGCAAACATGAACAAAATCATCAATTTCTCGTTAAAAAATAAGTTCGCAGTTTGGCTACTAACCATTATTGTTACTATTGCAGGTATTTATTCTGGACTCAATATGAAGCTGGAGACAATTCCTGATATTACAACACCTGTTGTAACAGTAACGACGGTTTATCCTGGTGCTACACCAGAAGAAGTAGCTGACAAAGTTTCAAAACCGATGGAAGAGCAACTGCAAAATTTAAGCGGTGTAAACGTTGTTAGTTCATCATCTTTTCAAAACGCATCTTCTATTCAAGTAGAGTATGATTTTGATAAAAATATGGAAAAGGCCGAAACAGAAATTAAAGAAGCTCTCGCGAATGTGAAACTTCCTGAAGGCGTAAAAGATCCGAAAGTTTCTCGAGTAAACTTTAATGCTTTTCCTGTTATTTCGTTAAGCGTAGCTAGTAAAAATGAATCTTTAGCTACGTTAACAGAAAATGTAGAAAAAAATGTTGTTCCAGGATTAAAAGGACTTGATGGTGTTGCATCTGTTCAAATTTCAGGTCAACAAGTAGATGAAGTACAACTTGTCTTCAAGCAAGATAAGATGAAAGAATTAGGTTTAAGTGAAGATACTGTAAAAAATGTAATTAAAGGATCGGATGTATCCCTACCACTTGGCTTATATACATTTAAAGACACGGAAAAATCAGTTGTTGTAGATGGAAATATTACAACAATTAAAGCATTAAAAGAGCTAAAAATCCCAGCTGTACCTTCATCACCTAGCGCTCAAGGTAGTCAAAATGCTGGAGCTGGTGCACAAACGCCGCAAATGAATCCAGCCGCTATAAATGGAATTCCAACAGTTACATTAGACGAAATTGCTGACATTAAAGAAGTTGGGAAAGCAGAATCTATTTCTCGAACGAATGGAAAAGAAGCAATTGGAATTCAAATTGTGAAGGCCGCTGATGCAAATACAGTTGATGTTGTAAATGCAGTGAAAGATAAAGTAAAGGACCTTGAGAAAAAATATAAAGACTTAGAGATCATCTCAACATTCGACCAAGGTGCACCGATTGAGAAATCAGTTGAAACAATGCTTAGCAAAGCAATTTTCGGGGCTATCTTTGCGATTGTTATTATTATGTTGTTCCTACGAAATATCCGAACAACGTTAATTTCTGTCGTTTCTATACCACTTTCTTTATTAATTGCTGTTTTAGTTATAAAGCAAATGGATATTACACTTAACATTATGACACTTGGAGCAATGACAGTCGCTATTGGCCGTGTTGTCGATGACTCAATTGTTGTTATTGAAAATATTTACCGACGCATGTCGTTATCAGAAGAAAAATTGCGTGGGAAAGATTTAATTCGTGAAGCTACGAAGGAAATGTTTATCCCGATTATGTCTTCTACCATTGTAACAATTGCTGTATTCTTACCACTTGGACTTGTAAAAGGTATGATTGGTGAAATGTTCTTACCATTTGCCTTAACTATCGTCTTCGCTTTATTAGCATCGTTACTAGTGGCAGTTACAATCGTACCAATGCTAGCTCACTCCTTATTCAAGAAAGAGAGCATGAGGGAAAAAGAAGTACATCACGAAGAAAAACCAAGTAAATTAGCAAACGGTTATAAACGTATACTCGAATGGGCTTTAAATCACAAAATCATTACATCAAGTATCGCTGTCCTTCTATTAGTTGGTAGTCTCGCACTTGTGCCAATTATCGGTGTAAGTTTCTTACCATCTGAAGAAGAAAAAATGATTATCGCAACGTACAATCCTGAGCCAGGTCAAACGTTAGAAGACGTTGAAAAAATTGCAACACAAGCTGAGAAGCACTTCCAAGATAAAAAAGAAGTGAAAACAATTCAGTTCTCATTAGGCGGAGAAAATCCAATGAGCCCTGGCCAATCAAATCAAGCTATGTTCTTCGTTCAATATGATAACGACACGAAAAACTTCGAAAAAGAGAAAGAACAAGTCGTTAAAGATTTACAAAAGATGTCTGGAAAAGGCGAATGGAAAAATCAAGATTTTGGAGCAAGTGGCGGTAGTAACGAAATTAAACTATACGTTTACGGAGATAGCTCTGAAGACATTAAGCCTGTCGTAAAAGATATTCAAAATATCATGAAGAAAAATAAAGACTTAAAAGATGTAGACTCTAGTATTGCAAAAACATATGCAGAGTACACTTTAGTCGCAGATCAGGAAAAACTAAGTAAAATGGGTCTAACGGCTGCGCAAATTGGAATGGGACTTTCTAATCAACATGATCGCCCTGTTCTGACAACAATTAAAAAAGACGGTAAAGATGTCAATGTATATGTAGAAGCTGACAAACAAAATTATGAAACAATCGATGACTTAACAAATCGCAAAATTACAACACCACTTGGTAATGAAGTGGCTGTGAAAGATGTGATGACTGTAAAAGAAGGTGAAACTTCGAATACAGTAAAACACCGCGATGGACGCGTTTATGCGGAAGTAAGTGCAAAATTAACATCTGATGACGTTTCAAAAGCATCTGCAGCAGTTCAAAAAGAAGTAGATAAAATGGATCTTCCTTCTGGCGTAGATGTTTCTATGGGCGGCGTTACAAAAGATATTCAAGAATCATTCAAGCAACTTGGTTTAGCGATGTTAGCTGCGATTGCCATTGTATACTTCGTTCTTGTCGTTACATTTGGCGGTGCACTTGCACCATTCGCAATTTTATTCTCGCTACCATTCACAATCATTGGTGCACTCGTTGCCTTATTAATCTCTGGCGAAACATTAAGTGTATCTGCGATGATTGGTGCGCTTATGTTAATCGGTATCGTTGTAACGAACGCAATCGTGCTTATTGACCGCGTTATTCATAAAGAAAATGACGGCCTATCAACACGTGAAGCATTATTAGAAGCTGGTACAACACGCCTGCGTCCTATTTTAATGACTGCAATTGCAACAATCGGAGCTCTTATCCCGCTTGCATTAGGATTTGAAGGCAGCGGCTTAATCTCTAAAGGGCTTGGAGTAACAGTAATTGGTGGATTAACAAGTTCAACGTTATTAACACTTCTTATTGTTCCAATCGTTTATGAAGCACTAAGCAAATTTAAAAAGAAAAAAGTAAAATAAACTAAAAAAATAACCTCGCTAACTGCGAGGTTATTTTTTATTTCCAAACAAAATTAAGAAATCACCGTATCCTTCTTTCTCTAACCCCTCTTTTGGGATAAATCGGAGAGCTGCTGAATTTATACAATATCGAAGGCCATTTGGTCCTGGACCATCTGGGAATACATGCCCTAGATGTGAATCGCCTTCCTTACTTCTCACTTCCGTACGCGTCATATTATGACTAACATCCATCTTTTCTTTCACACTTACTGACATAACTGGCTTTGTAAAACTAGGCCAACCGCATCCACTATCAAACTTATCTAAAGAAGTAAATAATGGTTCTCCTGAAACGATATCTACATACAGTCCTTCCTCTTGATGGTTCCAATATTCATTTTGAAAGGGCGGTTCAGTTCCATTTTCCTGCGTTACATAAAACTGCATCTCATTGAGTTTTTCTTTTAAATGGGCATTATCTTTTGGCCAATGTTGTTTAATAAAAGCATCTCGTCCTGAACCTTTACGGTATAACTCATAACGGAATGTATTTTTCTTATGATACCCTTGATGATATTCTTCAGCTGGATAAAACGTAGTAGCCAGCAATATTTTTGTTGCAATTGGTTTTGAAAAGCGCCCGCTCTTTGCAAGCTCTTCTTTTGAAGCCTCTGCCTTTTTATGTTGTTCTTCATCGTGATAAAAAATCACTGTTTCATAAGACTGTCCGCGGTCGTGGAATTGGCCTCCAATATCGGTCGGATCAATTTGTTTCCAATATATATTTAACAATTCCTCATACGGCATCTTATTTGCATCAAATGTAATCTGTACTGCTTCATAATGTCCCGTTGTTTCCGCGCACACTTCTTTATACGTCGGATTTTCTTTATGACCACCTGTATAACCTGAAACGACCTGTATAATCCCTTCCATCTCTTCAAATGGCGAAACCATACACCAGAAACACCCTCCAGCAAACGTAGCCAATTCTATCTTTTCATTTACAGCCATTATTTCACCCCTATTCTATATTCTCCTTACAGTATGGCATAAGAAACATGATGTTATAAAAGAAAAAGCATCGAATATCGATGCTTTTTCTTTACTTTATTTTTTAGAAATATCTTTCTCATTTTCATCACTTGTTACATCTAAAACATCTAATAAGAAAATGAAAATCGGAATACCGATAATAAGTCCCCATACACCTAAGAAGTGCTCTGAGAAAATTAATACCATAAATGTATAGAAAATCGGTAAATTCGTTTTTTGCGACATAAACTTTGGATTTAATACGTAACTTTCAAGCGCATGAATGACTGTTACGATAACTATAATATAAACAACATACATAATACCGCCGATGTTGTAAGCAATCATACAAAGTGGGAATAACGAAATGATAACACCTGCGACTGGAATTAAACCAAGCAAGAAAATCATTAACGCTAAACCTAGTAATTGTGGGAATCCTAATATCCATAATGCGATAACAGATAAAACACAGTTAACAATTGCGATCAAAAATTGTGCTTCGATTACTTTTCCGAATGAACGTGCAAATTTCTTTCCGAAATACTCTATTTCGTTATAGAAAATTGCAAGTCTACTTTCTTTAAATTTTGAAGTAAAAGCAACGATACGTGCTTTTTCAAGTAAGAAAAATAAGCTTAAAATTACAGAAAGTAAAACTTGAAGGCCAAATTTCCCAACATTCGTAATAGATTTATACAAAATGTCTACGCCTTGCCCCACATATTTAGAAAGCTCCATATGATTAACAGCATTAACCGCATACTTAATTAATTCACTATCAGGTGGATTTCTTAAAAATACATTAAATTGATAAATCAATTGTGAAATTTGTATTGTTAATACCGGCAAATATTTGAATAGCGTAATGGCAATTCCCGTCACTAACATTACATATAAAAGCGCTATAATAATTTTCCGATTAATTGGCATGAAATGATCTAATTTACGAGAAATAAACTTTTGGAATCGATCCATTAAATACGTCAGCATAAACGTAATTAAAATTAAATTTAACATACTTTGCATCCCATACAATATGAGAGCAAGTAATACTAATACGATTAACCTCTGAAATCCTTTGCTTTGAAACAGGTTTTTTATTTGCATAATCGACGAGTACTCTCTCCTGTCCTATAAAGTAAAACGTTAACAAGTAGATCTCTCTCTATTCTCTACTTATAATTATCCTTTAATATTAAAGCCATTGCGAGCAATTTATCTTCAATCCTAACCGCTCGTTAATTGTGCTAATATATTATGTTACTTCTTATTTTACAATACAATGGCCTATTTCAAAATGCATTATGCACAGTATTAATGAAGATTTAAGGAAATTTTTACTCTCCTAAAAATAGGTCTTACCACCACTGTAACATAAAAAGCAAGCTATCAGTAGAAATCCGTCCTACAAATAACTTGCTTTTATATTTTTTTAAGTAAGTTTTATCATCCAATAAATGGCATGAACATCGGGATAACCACCACTGTTACGACACCAACTACTGTCACAGCGATACTTGCCATAGCTGCTTCTACTTCACCCATTTCGATACCTACTGCAACCCCTAACGCATGTCCAGCTGTCCCAAGCGCTAAACCTTTAGCAATCGGATGTTTAACTCTAAACGTTTTTAAGAATAAAGCTCCTAATGCGTATACGATAACTGCGTTAAAGATAACTGCAAATGATGTAATTGCTGGAATACCACCGATACTTTCAGAGATTGGTAACGCAATTGCTGTTGTTGCTGCCTGCGGTAACATTGAGTTCATTACAGCTGTATCTAAACCAATTGCTTTTGCGACAATGAACACGACAACCACTGAACAAATAGATCCAACCACGATAGCCGATAAAATTTGCCACCAATATTTTTTTAACTTATCAACTTGTTTATATAATGGAATTGCAAAAGCGATTGTTGCTGGCTCTAAGAAGAAACTAATCATTTTTCCGCCAGTATTATATTCTTCAAAAGTGAAGTTACCTACCTTTAAAAATACAATCCCTAATACCATTGCTACGAATAGTGGTGTAAATAAGAAGAATCCCTTTGAGTGTTTGAATAAAAACGTTCCGATTCCGTATGCAATTAATGAAACGACGATTCCGAAATATGGAGTCATTGTGCTTGTCATGTTCATTACCTCCTAACCATGTATGGTCTAAAATAGTTATGCGACTTTTCCGTGTTTGCTTCCTTTGTTTACAACTTTCAATTCTTTTGTATCTTTTGTTTCCTTGTCATCCTTACCTAAAATCAATTGTGCAAATAAACCTGTTACAGCAAGTAAAATAATTGTTGCGACAACGATTACAGTTAAGATTTGTACGAAATATTGGCTCATTACACCAAGAGAATTAATAACTGAAATACCTGATGGGACGAAAAGAAATCCGATGATACCTGTTAAAGCTGTTCCGAGTGATTCAACTTGCTCCAATTTAATAACCTTTAAACATAATAGACTAAATAATACGACTAACCCGATTACTGATGAAGGCATCGGAATTGGCAAATGTGTTGAGATAATATTAGAAACCAACATAATAGCTGAAAAAACGAATATTTGTGATAGAAAACCATATACTTTTTTTGTGCTCATTTTGGCCACCTCTTTTGATTTGGTACCTTTATTGTATAGGATATAAATGGATAAGTAAGCGTTTACATAATAGGGCGTCAAATATAAACGGCCAGTTGCAAAAATTATAGGATGAAATACAAAAGCTGCTCCTTAAATACGAAGCAGCTTTTTAAGTTCTTTTGCATATGTACGGCTAACCGGGACTTTAGATCCCTCTTTCATAATTAAGTTATAAGTCGAATTAAACCACGGCTGTATCTCAGTAATATGATTAATATTAGCAATGAAACTACGGTGAACACGCATAAAAATGGTTTGCGGTAATTTCTTTTCCAAAATCACAAGTGTATCATGTGTTACATATGTTTCTTTCATTGTTTTTACAGCTACTTTCCCATCTACAAGCCCTACATAAACAATATCTTCAATATTAATAAGTACAATTGATTCCTCAATTGGTAATGCTAATTTATGCATCTCGGTCGTTACATCTACACTCTTTACATCTTGCTTTGTTTCTAATTTTATTTGCTTTTGTTTTTTATATTTCTTTAATGTCTGTACGATACGTTCTTCATCAAATGGCTTTAAAATGTAATCTAACGCATCTACCTCAAACGCTTGCAGCGCATATTGATCGTATGCAGTAGCAAACACTATTGAAGGTGGATTCTTCATCTTCTTTAATATATTTGCAATTTCAAATCCATTATCATCAGATAATTGAATATCTAGAAAAACAATATCTGGTTTGTTTTTCATTAATTCTTCTAATGCATCCTCTACACAATCCGCCTCACCTACTATCTCTACTTCTTTCGTTTGCTCTAATAAATATTTCAATTCATCGCGTGCTAACATTTCATCATCAACTACTAATACTTTTAACACTCCGTTTTTCCTCCCCTACTTTTTTCGGAATTACAAAGAGGATCTTTGTCCCTTGCTCTAATTCACTTTCAATTTGAAGCATTGTCTCTTTCCCAAATAACCCGATAAGTCGCTCATTAATATTATATAAAGCTGTTCCAGTCCCTTTCTTTGATGGAACTACCATTTTTCCTAATTGCTCTAGACGTTCACTCTCAATCCCTTGTCCATTATCCCTCACTTCAAAATGAACCATCCCCTCCTTTTCAAACACATGTACCTCAACCTGGCACACTGGCTGCTTTTTCGGAAAAGCATGGCGCAATGCATTTTCAACTAATAGCTGTAGCACAAATGGTGGCACTAAAGTTACCTTTAGTGCTTCTTCAATATACATCTTCACTTCATACTTATTCGGAAATCTCGCTTGCTCTAACGATAAATATGCATGCACATGATTCAACTCTTGTTCTAATGGAATAAGTAATTGACGTGCCCCTTGCAAATTACAACGAAAATAAACGCTAAGCTGTAGCAATAATTTTCTCGCTTTCTCTACATCTGTTCGGCATAAAGCTGACACTGTATTAATTGCATTAAATAAAAAATGCGGATTGATTTGTGCTTGCAGCGCTTTTATTTCGGCATCTTGCAATAGCTTACTTTGTAACTCGGCTTCACCTAACTCAAGCTGTGTGGAGAAGATTTTCGCCAGCCCTTCCGCTAGCTCTTCTTCAACACGACTTAATTGATTAGAGTTTTTAAAATAAAGCTTTAATGTTCCTATTGTATTCCCATGTGAAGTTAATGGAATAACAACTGCCGCTTGTAATGGACACCCCTCATGTTGACAATTAATAATCTCACGAGACTTCGCTTTCATTATCTTCCCTGTTTTTAATACGGATTTTGATAAACCTGTTATTAAACTGTGTGAAGGAATATGATGGTCTGACGCTAATCCAACGTGAGCTAAGATTTTCTCTGTATCTGTTAAGGATACCGCATCCGTTCCCGTAAAGCGGTGAATAATTTGTGCCACATGTTTACAAGACTCTTCTGTTAACCCTTGGCGAAAATATGGTAATGTCTTATCGGCAATTCGTAATACTTTATGTGTTTGTAGAGCTTTTGCATTCTCTTCCTGACGCAAAATGGCTTGTATCATAGAAAGTAAAATAAAGCTCCCGAAACTATTCACAAGGATCATCGGTATCGCAATTGTTTTCACAATACTAATTCCATCCTCTACAATTAATAGAATCATAACCATTTCTAAAGAAACGATAAAAACACTTAAAACCGCTGAAAATTTAGGTGTAATTGTACGATTATATTTTTTAAAAATGTATCCAATATAACCCGTTATAACTCCTGCTAAAATTGACGAGATTGCACAACTTAGCGCTGTCGTCCCGCCAAGCATATAACGGTGAATACCAGCAATTGATCCTACTCCAATTCCAACGATAGGGCCGCCAAGCAATCCACTAATTCCAACACCCATAATACGTGTATTCGCGATTGTACTTGATGAAGAAACACCTTGTAGCCAATTTTCATTCATAATCGTATTTCCCGCTATTTCAATCCCTGTGTAATTGCTTACAATTGTAAACACTGAAAAAATACAAATAAGCTTAATCCTATCTACATATCCGTCTTGCTTATGAAGAAGACGCCTAAACGTTTTAATATGAGAAAGTAAAAATCCTAAAATAACAATAAGTCCGACACGTTCAATCATCATAAGTACTAAATTTAGCATCTGTGATTCATTCCTTTTTATATTAGTTAGTTTTATTATGGGAAAATAATGAAGCGTGCGTCAAGGAGAATGAAGTATCTTTTGAAATATTTTACACATAACAATACACTCTTTATTTGACAATCTAATAGAAGAGTGCTAAAAATAAGGTAATATAATACAGTCCTTTAACCCAACCCCGTGAGGTTGAGAAGGAAGTCGGAATATACTATACGTATGGTCTTTTTTAGGGATACGTATGCTTTTTTGGCCTTCTCATCATATCAGGTGAGAAGGCCTTTTGTTATTCTTCCATAGCGACTGTAGAAGAAAATTAGGAGGAGTAATAATGAACATTACTACTGATGTACAACCAACAACAGAGGAAACGAAGGAGAAAAGATATAAAACACTGTTTGGTTCTGCGCTAGGATATGCAGCAGAAGGTTTAGATATGTTGCTCTTATCTTTCGTACTCGTCTACATTTTAAAAGAATTTCATTTAAGCCCTGTTGAAGGTGGAAACTTAACATTAGCTACCACAATTGGAATGCTAATCGGGTCTTATTTATTTGGATTTATTGCTGATTTATTTGGGCGTATCCGTACGATGGCCTTCACAATCTTACTATTCTCACTAGCAACAGCACTTATTTATTTCGCAACAGATTATTGGCAATTATTAATTCTTCGCTTTTTAGTTGGAATGGGAGTTGGTGGTGAATTCGGGATTGGGATGGCCATCGTAACTGAAACATGGTCTAAAGAAATGCGAGCTAAGGCGACATCCGTTGTTGCACTTGGATGGCAATTTGGCGTACTAGTCGCTTCACTCCTTCCAGCATTTATCGTACCGCATTTCGGATGGAGAGCTGTTTTCTTATTTGGACTCATTCCCGCTCTACTAGCTGTCTATGTACGCAAAAGTTTAAGTGAACCGAAAATATGGGAACAAAAACAACGATACAAAAAAGAGTTGTTACAAAAAGAGGCTGAAGGTCATTTAACAACTGCTGAGGCAGAACAACTAAAACAAATGAAAAAGTTCCCACTTCGAAAGTTATTTGCAAATAAAAAAGTAACGATAACAACAATTGGTCTTATTATTATGTCATTCATACAGAACTTCGGATATTATGGAATTTTCACATGGATGCCAACTATTTTAGCAAATAAATATAACTACACATTAGCAAAAGCGAGCGGTTGGATGTTCATCTCTACGATTGGCATGCTAATTGGAATTGCAACTTTTGGTATTCTAGCCGATAAAATTGGTCGCCGTAAAACTTTTACAATCTATTATGTCGGTGGTACTATATACTGTCTCATTTACTTCTTCTTATTCACAGACTCAACATTATTGTTATGGGGAAGTGCATTGCTTGGATTCTTTGCCAATGGCATGATGGGAGGATTCGGAGCAGTTTTAGCTGAAAACTATCCTGCTGAAGCTCGCTCGACAGCAGAGAACTTTATTTTCGGAACAGGACGCGGTTTAGCTGGATTTGGGCCTGTTATTATCGGCTTACTTGCTGCAGGTGGAAATTTAATGGGAGCACTATCTCTCATCTTCATTATCTATCCAATCGGTTTAGTTACAATGCTACTATGTGTCCCAGAGACGAAAGATAAAGTATTAGAATAGATTGAAACTGTATAGAGTATGATCCCCTTCGAGAAAAGTAGTTAAATAAATAGTAAAGAGGAAGCATCTCAAATAAAATGCTTCCTCTTTTTATATAAATACAATTATTTATTTTGATTTACTAGCTTTTTGGAATAAGAAAGAAGTTTTCTCTTCTTCTTTTACAATACCTTGTTTTAAGGCTAATTCCCCTGCAACTTTAGGCGCTAGCCATAGCATTGGGAATAACAGAATGGATACCGGGACAGCTGTTACTACGATGAATGATTGTAATGCATTAATACTTCCCTCACCCATGTATAAAAGAATCGCTGCAACTGTTCCCATAATAAGCGACCAAAACACTCGCAAACTAATTCTAGGATCTCCATCTCCAGTCACTGCCATTGAAATCGAATAAGCCATTGAATCTCCTGTTGTCACTACAAATAAGATTGTTAATAAAAGAAATGCAGGTCCAATAATATTAGAGAGTGGCAGTTGCTCTGTAATTGCAATCATAGCCGCTGGCATACCAGATTCACTTAATGCGGTCGAAATAGAACCAGGCTTCATTAACTCATAAAATACACCTGACCCTCCCAAAATCGTAAACCAAAACGTTGTAATAATAGGTGCAATAATTCCAATTGCAACGATGATTTCTCGGATTGTTCTGCCTCTTGAAATACGACTCACTAAAATTGCCATCATCGGTCCATATCCAATAAACCATCCCCAGAAAAAGATTGTCCACGACCCTAACCAACCTGTATCACCACGATATGTGCTCATTGGAATAAATTCATTTATATAAAATCCAAACGAAGAAACAAATGAATCAATAATAAATCCACCTGGTCCAAACAGTAATACGAATACCATTAATAAAACTGCTAACCTAACATTTAAATTACTTATAATTTGAATCCCTTTATCAATTCCCGTTACCGCAGATATAGTAGAAACAGCTACTACACAAACAATAATCGCTAATTGAGTAGTAAACACATCAGGAATGTCAAACAATGCTTGTAACCCATAACTTGCTTGTAGTCCTAAAAATCCGATCGGACCAATCGTCCCTGCAGCTACCGCGATAATGGCAAATACATCGATCATTGTTCCAAGCCAACTCTTTCGCAACTTCTCTCCAAAAATAGGATATAAAAGTGTTCGAGGTTTTAACGGCATACCTTTATGATAATGTCCGTACATCATAACTACCGCACTAATTGTACCTAAAATCGTCCAAGCGAGGAAACCCCAGTGCATATAGCTTTGTGCTAAAGCAGGCATTACCGCTTCTTTCGTTCCAGCAGTTATACCTTCATGTATTGGTGGCACCGTCATCAAATGGTACATCGGCTCTGCAGCTGCCCAAAAAACGCCACCTCCGGCAAGCAATGTAGACATAATAATAGCGAGCCATTTTGTCGTACTAATCTCAGGTTTTTCTAGCCCCCCAAGTTTAACTCTCCCATATTTCGAAAACGCCATACACATTGCCACAATAAATGTACCAATTAATAAAACCTGCCAAAAGGCACCAAAATATTTAATTGAAGCTGCAAAACTGCTATTAATGACTCCCTCTACGTAACTTTTATTTAAAATAACTGCAATTACAAATAATAAAAGTGAGCCACCACTAATAAGAAATACAGGCCAATCCGTTTTTCGACTCTTCATTCTCATTTACACTTCCTCCTTCCTCAGCAATCTAAAAAAACAACTTTATTATGTTTTATTGTTTACACCTAAAACATAATGATTATATAAGTATAATAATTCATCGATTTTCTACACACTTATGTTGTCCCTAAAAATATGCTAAATCCCTTATTTAAAAGAAAATTTCTATTCCTATTACATAAAAAAGCAAAATAAAAGACCTTATATTTCTATAAGGTCTTCGAAACAGAAATTTGATTATAACATAAGGAACTCCTTGGTTCAAAAAGCTCCTTCCAAAAATAACCGAGAGTAAAGGCTTCCATTTGCTACGTAACAGTAATTAAAAAAAATTATATTTTGCATAAAAAACTATACTAAATATCATTTATGAAAGAAATTCGGCTTCAAAATTTCATTCGGATACGGTTTATGATAAATATGAGTGGTAGCTGGTGACAGCGGTGGAATGAGCCACACCCAATTGCCTGTTACAACCCGTCCACATGCTGCTTCTTGCTTCTCAAATTGTTGAAATTGTTGTGCAGCTGTATGGTGATCCACAATACTAACTCCTTGTTTTTTGAAGGAATGTAATACAGCAATATTCAACTCAATTAGTGCCTTGTCTTTCCATAACGTACCGTTTCTCGATGTATCTAACTCCATCATCTCCGCAACAGCCGGCAGTAAATTATAACGATCATGATCCGCTAAGTTACGTGCCCCAATCTCCGTCCCCATATACCATCCATTGAACGGAGCGGCTGTATAGGAAATACCGCCAATTTCTAAGCGCATATCTGAAATCATTGGAACCCCATACCATTTTGCTCCAAGGGATGAAATCGGGTATTCTGGGTGTTCAATTGGCACTTCTTTTACTTCTTCTCTCGGAATTTCTTTATATGTAGGCGCCTTCCCGTTTATAGAAAAAACAAGTGGCAATACATCGAAATTCGTACCTTCTCCTTGCCATCCAAGTTCCTGGCAAAAATCCGTAAACGCAGTAGAATGAGAGTCACCAATCACCCCTATTTCTGTTTTATATCCTGCATACCGAATCAATTGGTGATTATAAATTCGTATATTATTTTCTTCACCTTGATATTGCTTAAAAATTGTAATCGTCGGTTTAACTTTCCCATCGTTCGTTGCATATTTAATATGATGAATTAATGCATTATATAAACCTTCCTCATCATTTACTTCACGTGCATCTAATATGTGCATCTTACTCCAAAATAGTCTTCCGATACATCGATTACTATTGCGCCATGCCATTCGCGATCCATGAACAAGTTCTTCAAATGTATGCTCATACGTCCCCGTCTTCTCTATCTCTATTAAAATTTCTTCCATACGCTCTTTTATTAATTGCTCTTTATTAAGTTCCTTATAGCAAATAGTAATAAAGTTACTTGCTTCCTCTATTAATTGTTTCGTTTTACTCATAAACAATCTCCTTCTATCTCAACAAGACACTACTACTTTACAGTATAAGCAAAAAGGATAAGAGTCACAAACGAAAGTGGAAGTGTTACTTTTATTGTAATATTTTTCAGAAAATTAGAGAATTTACTATTGACTTACATGAAGAATAGGTGTAATTTTGACTCAGGTAAAGTTTTTTTACCTAGACCAACTTTTAAAGAGAAAGGAGGTAATTTTATGTCTTCATTTCAATTGCCAAAGCTTTCATATGACTATGATGAACTAGAGCCATATATCGATAGCAATACACTCTCCATTCATCACGGAAAGCACCATGCGACGTATGTAAACAATTTAAATGCTACTTTAGAAAATTATATTGAATTACATAATAAATCTTTAGAAGAGTTACTATGTAATTTAGATGATTTACCAAAAGAAATTGTTACAGCTGTAAGAAATAACGGTGGTGGACATTATTGTCATAGTCTTTTTTGGGAAGTGATGAGCCCACGAGGTGGCGGCGAGCCTAATGGAGACGTTGCAAAAGTAATTGATTATTATTTCAATACCTTTGACAACTTAAAAGACCAACTGTCCAAAGCGGCCATTAGTCGTTTTGGAAGTGGATATGGATGGCTTGTTCTTGATGGTGAAGAACTCGCTGTTATGAGTACACCAAATCAAGATACACCTTTGCAAGAAGGAAAAATTCCATTACTCGTCATCGATGTATGGGAACATGCCTATTATTTAAAGTATCAAAATCGGCGCCCTGAGTTTGTTACCAACTGGTGGCATACGGTAAACTGGGAACGCGTAAACGAAAAATATTTACAAGCAATTCAATCACAAAAACATTAGTCTTACGTATAAGGTAAATTTGGTAATGTAAAATCAGTATTGTCGAAATCCTCCAGAATCCCCCGGATTGCCACCGGGGGATTTATGATTACTTCATTGTACTTATGTACTGTTGTAAAACATTTTTTATTTCTAGTTTCAGCTCTCGGAACAAAAATCCTAATTCACGAGCCTTTCCGTTATGTAACGTACAGTTAGTTACTTCATTATAAGGAGCTATATTTTCTCCTGCTTCTTGAATGAGCGCTTTTATCCCCGTTTTCTCTTCTATGAAATAAATAATTTCTTCCGTGGAAACTACCCCGTTACTACAGGCATTAATTGGCCCTTCTATGCTTTCCATCCCGCACCAAGCTAAAAACTGCCCTGCTTCTTTTTCATGTATAAACGACAACTCTCCATCTACATGATCCACAACGATAGACTCTTGCTTCACAATATGTTCAACGTAAAATTGTAACCTTTTCGTATAATCGTTTTCTCCAATAACAACTGGAAAACGCACTGCAACGGCTGGGAATGTTGCATGTTGAAATAAAGCCGCTTCGGCTAATCGCTTGCCTTCACTATAATTAAAATCATTCCTATCCCCATACGTAATCGCATACTCGTACGGATTAAAGTTCTCTTCTGCCAAGTCTAGCGCAGGCTCATAGACAGCCATTGAAGATGTCATAATATACTTCTTCGTTTTTCCTTTCAACACTTCACACACTATCTTCGCTGCATTCGAGCTATAACATAAATTATCGTATACAACATCATAGCTTTTACCTTCCAAACGCTCTTCCAGTAACTTTTCGTCTTCTCTATCTACTACAATTCTTTTTACTGTATACCCAAAGGAATCTTCGGTAATTCCCCGCGTAGCAATTGTTATATCATGCCCAGCTTGTAAAAGTGCTTCTACTAAATGTTTGCCGAAAAACCTTGTTCCCCCTAGCACCAATACTTTTTTCACCTTCATCATCCCCATTTTATAAATTGTAAAATACTACCTCTATTATTATAAACGCTAAAATAGAAAAAACATGGAATCAGTTTAACGATTCCATGTTTTTTCTACATACGATACATTAACGTACTCGATATTTAAAGATACAATAACAGAAATATAAAATAGAAATTACTGATACATAAACCCATAGTTCATATACGAATCCCTCTCCCCACACCCCCATAAAATAAAAGAGTGCAGGCAACGTCAATGTTACCCATGATTGTACGAAAGCAATTCTTCCAAGATATTGATTGATATTCTTTTTTTGTGTATTTAATACAAAGAATAAATACCAAAGTAATGCCCACATAAACCATGTTAACGCATTAACAACATCATGGAATTGAACAAACGAAACAACCATATAGAATAACGCAATAATCGCTACCCATATACAAAACCATCCTAGGCCGCTACTATCCATACCCTTAATAAAAGTAACCCCTACGTACAAATACGTTAAACCAAATAAAAAAGTAGCTGCATATGAATATACCGTCCAATTACTTTGATCAGAGATCATAATTAAATAAAACGGAATGATAATTTGTAATGCCCCCACAAATAAATTAAAAACACCTGCACTCTTCATCTCTGCTTTGCCTAGTATGACAAGGCTATTTAAAAATAAGGCTGCACCTGAAAGTAATAATCCTACATAACCCATATATACTCGTGTGAAAATCTTATGTTTTCACACTGTAACCTCCCCACCATATAAAAAATCATATTTCTTATTATCTTTCTTCTTACTTAAAACCACATACATAGTTTTTTATGTTAAAAGTCAGACTTCCTACCTCAAAAAATGAAATGAAACTACCTTTAATAACTGCTATACAGCAATATTATTTCTTGTATAATCTCAGTCAACTTTTCAGTATTTGAAAGTAACAGCATTCCCCTAACATCGCGAATTAAAAACGCTTTCAAAAAGAAGTAATCCTATCAAAAAGTTAATAGGATTACTTGATTATAAACGCACTCTAACAACAAGACAAGACCTGGGATGATTTTTAAATTATTCTCTTTTATTTCCATGAGAATTAATAGAATGATTCATTTATACTAGTTCATTCTACTAATCTTTTACATAGAATATTTTAAATTCATATTAATTTCTTTAGAAAGGTAAGATGTATATGTTTCATCATGGAATTCCTCGATATGTAGTTCGTTCAACTGGCGTTTTAACGAAAGAATCTAATACTATTTCTGCTGTAGTTAACATTGTGAACTTGGATAAATATTATCCCCATCACATAACTATAGAAGTATGGGATTGGTCCACTCATTCTACTCCAATAAAGCTTCCCGTACTAGTCGGGGAAAATGTAGAAGCAAGTTTCCCCTACTCTCTCGACAGTAATAATCTTGCCGTTTTTTACGCCGATTTAGATGACACTGTAGATCTATATGAAATTCGAATTTCCTATAACGATCACCCCAACATTATTGCAAATTGCTTTGGACGAAGCTTACCACCATATTCAAGCCAAGAAGGTAACACAGTGTACCATAAACAGCTCGTTCGAATTCATTAAGTCCATTATTATGTAATAGGTGCTGGTCAGTAATACATTCATCTTTATAAGATAATCGTATTACTGACCTAGGCTGTCATAGTCAATCTTGATAGTTTCTCATTCCTAATAATTGCTATTTATCATAAATATCATTCGGATTGATTGTAGGAATAAATCCATTTATAGAACTATATTTTTTAGATACATTATTTGGAGTAACGGTAAACGTTACAATTTTATTACTTTGTTGTTTAAAATAGCGCATCCAATTTTGACTCCATTCATCTTTCGCAATAACTTGTTTATTGAAGTCTTCCCACAGTACACCATGTATAAAATTCAAGGATGTGTTCTTGATTGTGTCAAATCCCCAATTCTGTATAAGAAGCAAGTTGGAATCAACACTTTTAATTTCTTTTAATAAATTTACATATGCTTCTCGAAATTCCCCTTGTGTAGACGGCTGATCATAAAAATAGTCATCAATATCACCAACTGTATCTAAAAACACCCCATCTATTCCTTTTCCAATAGCTTGCTGTTTCACCTTATTCACAACAATCCCACGGTAATGTTCATCAGCTAAATTCATAATATATGTATCCCATTGCTCAATCTTCATTTTCTTACCGTCTCTATAATAATAGTCTGATTCAACTACTTGCGATTTATGCCACGATTCTAATTCTAAAACACTAACATACCCAAGGACTACCGTTCCTGATTTTTTTAATTGCTGAACCTGCTCTTTTGTAAATGCATATGGCTCTATAATAACCATGTCATACTTTGAAAGTCTCTCAATTACTTGCTCATTTGCTTCACCATAATAAATTTTATAACTTCGTACATTTTTTAAAACTGATTCCACAACATTTGCTTGTGCGGATGTACTTGAAGAAAAAATAAAAGAAAATATAGCTAAAAAGCATATAGAACGTTTCCACTCCATAATAATATTACCCCCTATACAATTGTAATTTTCTATTGTTTTAACTTTTAACACCTTTAAATGTTAATACAATTATAGTAATGCCATAACATTCTACATTTTTTTAAACTCGATATCCTTATAAAAATCCCAATAAATACAATACATTAACAGAAATTAGAATTTATTTCACTTGAATTTACTACATCCCTGTTGATAAAATAGTTTGGGCTTTATATATTATCTATCTTAAAATAATTCTTTTAAATTATGTATTTTATTTCAGTGTACTATTCCTCAAAATTAAATTTGCAAACGAAAGAAGGGATTTTTTTATGCACTATAGACAATCTAATTTATTACAAAAAATGATTGAACCTACGATTCTCTTTATTGCTCTATTTTTTCTCTCAATACTAACTGATTTTCTTACACCAACGTATGAATACTTCTTACTCTTATTTATTACATTAATTGTTTCTAGCCGGTATGGCATATCTATTGCCCTTTTCGCCTTTCTGGAAGCAATGATTTATATCTTTGTAAGCGGTATATGCAAAGGAAATGATATATTGCTGTACTTTTATTCATTAGATTACTGGATAAGTTGGATTTTCTTACTTGTTATTAGTTTATGTTGTGGACTAATGAGTACTGCACAAAAAGAACGTTATGAAGATGTACATATGATAAATAATGAGCTAAAAGCTGAAAATAAAGAATTAAAATATGTTGTGAAACAATTGGATGAAACACGTATTACACTACGTTCTCGTGTACTTGAATCAAATAACCACTTATCTAAAATGTATCATATGTTTAAAGCTTTAAATCATACACATCCTGAAATTGTACTCGATGAAGGAATGAATGTATTAAAAATGTATTTTGGGGCAAAAAAAATTGGTATCTATCACGTCGATAACAATAAACAGTCGCTTCGCATTAAATTAAGAGCAGAAACTGGTAAAAATACATTATCTCAATCCATTTTTGTTAAAAGCGCTTCGTTAGTCATCAAAAATGCGCTAGCGCATAATCGACCTTTTTTCCGTACAGACGAGGATTCTCAAGATGCTCCACTTTTAGTTGGTCCCGTCCTATTCCAAGATGATGTACAATACGTCATTATATTAGACGAAATCGAGTTTTCAAAAGTAACTTCCGAGCAATTTGAACTTTTCACATGGTATTTACGCTGGATGGGTGATCGTTTACAAAACGCTTCTAATCTTTGGCTATCAAGTCAAGAGGATCGCACATTCCCCAAAACAAGCATTTATTATGAAGATGAATTTGAACATTTACTAAAAATAGAAAAGAAACGGTACGAAACATTATCTTATCCATATTCCTATTTTGAGTTCAATGCTCCACAAGATTCTTTAGAAATGATAAATTCTATTTTAAAAGATCATTTACGTAATATCGATATATTAGGTTATAATACGACCGCGCAAAAAATTATGATTTTATTACCTGGCACTGAAGAAAAGTATTTATTACAAGTTCAAACTCGTATACAAAACGCCCTTTCTTCTAAAGGAGTGATATTCTAATGATTTTGCTCCTTCTCTATTTTATTTACGCTATTTTAGTTTTTCTTTTATTCCGATTTACAAAAGGTTTAATTGCTGAAGATAAAAAAGGGATTATTGAATTTTGCTTAATTATCTCGCTTTTTTTCCCGCTTATCGGACTTATTGTATCAGTAATCATGTTATTACTTAATATAAGACGATCAAAAACCGAGTGGTTACAGCAATACTCTGATTATGTTGCCTTTCACGTTGATAATTACGAAGATATTTTAGAATCAGCAAAACAAGATATGGACTTAATTTCATTTTCTTCTGGATTAGAACTAGATAAGCCTGAATTACATAAACAGCTCATTGTACAGTTAAGCTCCTCCTCTATCTCTAATGAAGGAGGCTTATTGAAAGAAGCCATTAACCATAAAGATCCTGAAACTGTACATTACGCAGCAACTACTATTAATTTACTAAATGAACGGTACGAAAAACAGATTGAATACTTAAATAAGCAATTTCTACAAAATCAACAAAATGAAATTGCAAAAGAGTTGGTTTCTAACTATTTAAGATATATAGACAGTGGTCTTCTTTCTAATCAGCAAAAAGAAAAAATAATCGCTGAATTTATGAATTTTATTACACAAAGTGTAGAACTATTCCCTAACGAACCTCTTTACCCTTTCCACCTTGGAAATCTGTTTCTACACACAAAACAATATGCAAAGTCTGAAGAACAATTTTTAAATCTTATTCATTTCTATCCGGAATCATATTACGGTTACGTTGGGTTACTTGAACTATATTATGAGCAAAAGTTATGGGACAAGCTCTATGACTTAATCAATAATCTAGCAGCTGCAAAAAGAATTCATATACTACCGCGTAAATATCAATTATTTGTAAGCCAGTTTGGAGGCGCACACATTGAAAAAGGGGATTAATATATATATCGGGATTATTAGTATCATTTTATTTCTCTTAATTATATCCATCCTTATATATCGAACAGAAAATTTTTATCAAAAATTTTCTGTTCCTAAAAAAGAAACAGATACTGTTAAAACACTCAAAGCGAAAGATGTAGCTCAAAATGGACAGAAAATGCAATTATACGTTTTAAAAACGGATAATACATTAGGGCAACAAGTCGAATTTAATACGAAGAAGGCAATGGATTACGCACACCTACACTATAAAGATATTACAGCTAATGAAATTAAGGGACTTACTCCTTCTCCCTATACAGGGATTATTATTACAGGTGAAATAATGGAGCAACTTCCACAAGCCGATATTCAAAATTTTGTACAAATGGGCGGAAGGATTATTATCGCAAACCGACTTGATTCAGATCCTTCATGGAACACATTATTTGGTATTACGAAAAAAGAAGGTTTCAAAGATGCGAAAGGATTAACCTTTGAAGAAGTTTTATTCCCTGGTTATCCAGATCTCTCAAGTTCTTCTCCATTGTTTACTCATAGCTCAATGAATATTACGCTAGATGAGAATACAACTAATACCTGGATTACAGCGGAAGATACTCCCATCCTTTGGACCAATGACTACGGTGAAGGAAAAGTCCTATATTGGAATACAACAGCATTGAACGATAAATTAGGTAGAGGTATGTTCGTTCAATCACTGGGTACTATTTTCCCGACTTTCGCTACAGCACAACTTGGAGCGGAGATTATGTATATCGATGACTTCCCATCTCCGATTCCACAGGGAGAACTAAAAAACTTAACAACAGAAAAAATTTCTGTTGAAGAATTTTATAAAAAACATTGGTGGAAAAATATGAAGGATATCTCTGAAGAGCTTGATATTAAATATACGGGGGTTGCAATTGGGACATACCAAAATAAAGTAACGCCACCTTTTGAAGATTTCACAGGTAAAAATAGAAATACCTATTTATTATTTGGAAGAGAATTATTAAGTCACGGCGGGGAAATCGGTATTCATGGCTATAACCATCAACCTTTATTATTACCACCAGACCCAGTAGATAAAGCACTTGAATATGTTCCTTGGAATTCAAAAGAGGATATGGAGAGTTCCTTGGATGCTCTACAAAAACTCGTGTATAACTTCTTTCCAAACGAAAAACTAAAAACCTATGTACCACCATCCAATATTATAAATACAACTGGATTAAATGCATTAAACGACGCGGTTCCAACTATGGAAACAGTTGCTTCTCTATATGTGGGAAGTAAAAGTAACGGCAGTCTAATTCAAGAATTTGGTCCAGATGAATATAACAAAAACATTTATCACTTCCCGCGTATTACGAGTGGCTATGCCATCACAGATGAAGAGCAATTTATCTTAACTGATGTTACCGCAAATTTAGGGGTTATCTCACATTTCGTCCATCCAGATGATATCCTTGATGAAAAACGATCAGGTGAATTAACATGGGAAGAATTATTTAAAGCTTATAAAACGACAATTAAAGAAATACGAGAAAAATATCCTTATATAAAAAGTATGACCCAAAGTGAAGCAACTGCTTCTATGAAAATTTATCAAACTGGTGACCTAGATGTTTCTTATGAAGATGATGCTGTTCACATTGCATATAAAGGGTTGCCAAATCATACTTCAACAATTATACGTGTAGAAGAGGGTAAGAAGATACAACCTGGCTCATTCTCTTACGGTACGGTTAAAAAGCTTGATTCCCAAATTTATAGCGTTACGTTAACGAAAGCCAGTGCTACGATCCCAATTAAAGGAGAATAACAGATGAGAATAGGTTTGGTCGTCGAAGGCAGCTACCCCTTTGTAAGTGGAGGAGTAGCAAGCTGGGTTCAAATGATTATCCAGCAGTTTAAAGAACATGAATTTACGATTTTTGCGATAGTCCCTCAAGTAAAAACAGAAGATGAATATCAATATGAAATTCCAAGCAACGTAAAAGATATCATCATGATTCCTTTGCAATCAGAAAATGAATCAAAACATATAAAAACTAATTTAACTGAGCAAGAAGTACAGACACTTCAAAAATGGTTTACATTTCAAGCCAACGATACAACAGCATTACAAATATTAGGGGATAAACAAAAGCTAGGAACACTCCATTCCTTCTTCGAAAGTCGTGAGTTTTATGAAATTGTTAAAGAAAGCTATTTATATGAAGAAAGTAGTGGTTCCTTCTTAAATTATTTTTGGATGTGGAGATCTATGTTCACACCAATCATTCAAATTTTACAAATTGACTTCCCTGAATTAGATCTTATTCATTCTGTATCGACAGGTTATGGTGGACTGCTTGGTGCTGCAATTAGCGCCAAGTCTGACATACCATTTATTCTAACTGAACACGGTATTTATTCTCGGGAGCGCGAAGAAGAAATACTACAGTCTACTTGGATACCAATTGAATACAAAAAAAGATGGGTTTCTTTCTTTCATCACTTGTCTCATCAAGCATATGAACAAGCAGCTGATGTAATTACGTTGTTCGGCCGAAATAGTGCATATCAAAAAGAATTAGGTGCCCCGGCTCATAAACTAAAAATCGTTCCAAACGGCGTTACTTTATCTGACTATAACGGGTTACGTAAACCAAAGTATAATTCGGATAAACTCATCATTTCCGCTATTATACGAGTTGTGCCAATTAAAGATGTAAAAACAATGATTTATGCAGCTAAATTATTATTTGAAAAAAATATTCCATTTATATTTTACTTACTAGGTCCTGATACGGAAGAAGCAGAATATGCTCAGGAATGTCGTGATTTAATTCAACAATTAGGATTAGAAGAGCATGTAATAATGACCGGCAAAGTAAATATTAAAGATTACTTAAAACAAACAGATATTCTCGTATTAACAAGTATATCTGAAGGGCAACCATTAGCTATGTTAGAAGGAATGGCGGCAGGATTACCATGGGTTGTTACAGATGTCGGTTCTTGTAGGGAGTTAATTTACGGGCAAGACGAAGATCCTTACGGGCAATGCGGATTTGTTGTACCACCTGTATCTCCTGAGCAAGTTGCCATTCATTTAGAGTGGTATTATCGTCACCCTGAATCCATTCAACAATTTGGGGATAATGGGCGCAATCGTATTGAAGCGCACTACCAATTATCAGGTGTCGTTGATAGTTATCGTAAGCTCTACTTAGAAAGAGGTAAAAAAACATGGCAGGAATAGGATTTCGTTTACAAAAATTATTCCAAGAAGACTACTATTCTTCAAGAATAAAAGCGTACGGATTTTCATTATTTGTTACAGCTGGTCCGTGGTTAGTCGTTATTTTAGCAGTAACAGCTATTCGATACATTTTAAGTTTGTTCCATTCTATTTCAATTGAGGAACAGCGCCTTTTCACAATTTCAATTTCATACTGCTTTATTTTTTCTCAAATTATATACGGTGCCTTGCAGCTCATCGTAACTAGATATGTGGCTGACCTTTTATACGAGCAAAAAGCTGATAAAGTATTTTCTTCCTTTTTAGGAATGACGAAAATCACACTTTTCTTAGCTATTATCTTATGGCTTTTGTTTGCAATTTTTACACCATTAGCCTTGTATTATAAAATCGTGATGCTATTTTTATTTTTAGCTTTAAATATCATTTGGATTCAATCCATTTATTTAACAGCAGCTAAAGATTATCAGTCAATCGCTCTTGCATTTTTAATCGGTTCAATTTTTTCTCTATGTGGAATTGCACTTATCGCTTACTTTAATCCAACACTTGGATTAGAGCACGGATTTGCCCTATTGCTTTTAATTTCTTTTACAATCGGGACCTTCATTACATTAGTTTGGTTAAGTATCGTTATTGTACGAATGTTTCCAAATAGTGATGCTACTGAACAATTTACCTTTCTTTCTTATTTAGATAAATATCCAGAACTATTTTGGTCGAGCCTACTTTACAATATTGGCATTTGGGTATGTAACTTTGTTATTTGGTTCGGAGAAGGGCGAGGAAATATTGAAAACACGTTTATTTATCATCAAATATATGATACCTCTGTTTTCTGGGCTTATTTAAGTATTATCCCAACTTATATTTTCTTCGTAGTATCCATTGAAACAAGATTTTATGAACGGTATAAGAAGTTCTTCGGTTCAGTTAACAATGGGGCAACATTAAATACAATTTTACAATTAAAAGAATCAATGAACTTTGTCCTAAAACAAGAAATGGAACGAATACTTCGTAATCAAGGTATTTTTTCTTTACTCATTATTTTTATAATATGGATGTTTAGTTCACAATCTGGGAATGTAGCACTTGAATACTCTATTTTGCAGCTGACTATAATTGGTGCTTATGCAAACGGTATGGTTCTTGTTATTACGTTACTACTCTTATATTTTGAAGATCGTAAAGGGGCATTTCGAACATCGGCTCTGTTCTTTTTTGCAAACCTGTTATTAAGTCTTCTTCTACTACCATTTGGATTCGATGGTTACGGTATTAGTTTTGCACTCGGATCTTCTATTACATTCTTATATGCCATTTCTAGACTCTTTACTTATATTAAAGATATTGACTACTATACATTTTGTCAGTCAAATACTTCTATGAAACAGCGAACTTTCTTTACTAAAGTGGCCAATAAACTTAATGGAAAATAAACAGAAAAAAAATGACCTCTTGCTTATGCAAAGGTCATTTTTTCTGTTTATTAAACTTCTAGATAGCCATTTTTGTTATTTGATTGCCATCTCCAAGAGTCTGCACACATCTCTTCTAATCCGCGTAGTGCTTCCCATCCTAATTCACGCTTCGCTTTTGATGCATCTGCAAAACATACTGCAACATCACCAGGACGACGTTCCGTAATTTTATAAGGAACTTCCTTGCCTGAAACTTTTTCAAATGCTTCAACCATTTCTAATACACTATAACCAGTACCTGTACCGAGATTGTATGCATCTATCCCAGTAGTGCCAAGTACCTTTTCAAGCGCCTTCACGTGACCATTTGCTAAGTCTACAACATGAATATAATCACGGACACCCGTGCCATCTTTTGTTGGATAGTCATTTCCAAATACACTTAATTCCTTTAACTTCCCTACCGCTACTTGTGTTACATATGGCATTAAGTTATTTGGAATTCCATTTGGATCTTCTCCAATACGCCCGCTTTCATGTGCGCCAAATGGGTTGAAGTAACGAAGTAATGCAATACTCCATCCTGCATCCGCAAATGCTACATCACGCATAATTTGTTCAATCATTAATTTCGTTTGACCATATGGATTTGTTGCACTTAATGGAAACTCCTCCGTAATTGGTGATGTTTCTGGGATACCATACACTGTTGCAGACGAACTGAAGATCATCTTCTTCACATCATGCTTCTGCATCACTTCACATAGCACTAATGTGCTTGTAATGTTGTTATGATAATACGTTAACGGAATTGCTACTGATTCTCCTACGGCCTTAAAGCCTGCAAAATGAATAACAGCTTCAATTGTATTTTCTTCAAAAATCGTATCCAGTGCTTCGCGATTTAAAATATCTTCTTTATAAAACTTAAACTGTTTTCCTGTTATCTCTGTCACTCGATTTATAGACTCTACCGAGCTGTTCGAAAGATTATCTACTACTATAATTTCGTAACCGTTATTTAGTAATTCCACGCATGTATGACTACCAATATATCCTGCTCCACCTGTTACAAGTATTGCCATAATTATAGTCCTCCATATTTCATTCATTATAAACTTCTCAAAGTATATCACATATTTCTTATCCCATGTTTATTATGCGAACACAAAAACTTACATTTTATCCCACACTTATTTTATACAATACACGATTCCAATTAGATAATAAAAAAACGCCACATAACAGACATCACGTGGCGTTTTTTGATCAAATTACGTAACAATATACACTTAGAAAATGCGCAAGACTACCTAACAATACAAAAACATGAAAAATTTCATGGTGTCCCATATATTTAAACTCCAACCATTTTGGCTTCGCACCATAAATAAACCCACCAATCGTATAAAAAATACCTCCAAGTACTAGGAAAAGAATACCTCCTGTACTTAAATTATCAGCTAGCGGTGCAAAGAATAGAACAATTAACCAACCCATCAGAAGGTAAATTGCTGTCGATAACCATCTTGGACAATTAAACCAAAACATTTTAAAAACAATACCACAAATCGCAGTTCCATAAACTAAACAAAATAATAGCAAACCATTCGCCGAATTTAATGTAATTAAGCAAAAGGGTGCATATGTACCTGCAATTAATATAAAAATCATAGAATGATCTAGCTTCCTAAAGAAATAAATAACACGTTCACTGGCTACAACACTATGATACACAGCTGATGCCATATAAAGGACCATCATCCCCATACCAAATAAAATAACAGCTGTAATTGCAGCAAAAGATGGCATCTTAACAGAAACCTTCACAATCATAGCTAATAATGCAATAAATGATAATACAGCTCCTCCTAAGTGAGTAAATGCATTAACCGGTTCTCTTACATAAGCATTCATATAAACACCCCTCATATAATTACATGTAGTTTTAATAACTACTTGTAATTATATATATATTATTCATACGGGTCAACATTTACATTTCATTTGTTTCGTAATACCATATTTAAAGATATACTAAACATTAAGTTCCACTAAGTTATAAAAGTGAGGGGTTCTACGTGGAAAATATAAATAAATTACTTGAATCATTACATTTAGAAAAAAATATTAAACTTGAGGATATCCCAAATGTCGACTTATATGTAGACCAAGTTGTCCAACTATTTGAGAATACTTATGCGGATACAACGAGAACTGATGATGAAAAAGTATTAACAAAAACAATGATTAACAATTACGCAAAAGGGAAACTATTCATCCCTATCAAAAATAAAAAGTATTCAAAAGAACATATGATTTTAATCAGCTTAATATATCAATTAAAAGGAGCACTCTCCATTAATGATATAAAAAGCTCCTTAGAAAATATAAATGCACCGTTAATAAACGATGATACATTCGAATTAAATACTCTATATAAAGATTATCTTTCTCTTACTGAAACCAATGTGGAAAACTTTAAGCAAGACGTAAATAAGCGTGTTACGGAAGTAAATGAGGTTTCTTCCTTAGAGGATCCAACACTAGAAAAGTTTTTATTACTAACATCCTTCGTGACAATGAGTAATATGTACAGACGATTGGCGGAGAAGTTAGTGGACGATTTAAAAGAATCGTAAATAAAAAAACTATCCACCTGTTACAGTGGATAGTTTTTTGTTTATTTAATTGCTTCATGAACCTTTAATTGTTTCCCTTTAATCGTTGTATTTTTCATGATTTTTAAAACAAGTGGTCCTTTTCCATTTAATATTTCAACGTAAGAAACATTGTCTTGTATTGTAATAATGCCTATATCTTCTGCTGTAACACCTTTAATTTTAGCAATTGTACCGACGAAATCTACCGCCCTGATTTTCTTTTTCTTCCCGCCATTAAAGTACAATTTCATAATTCCTTTGTTTAGGTCTGCATTTTTATCTTTCTTTATAATTGGTTTAGCATGTATCTTTTCCTCAAATACTGCTTTCCCTTTCATAACTTCTTCCTTTGAAGGTGCAAGTGCCTTTGGAATTTCAAAGCCGATGTACTCCTCAATCTCTTCTAAAAATCTATTTTCATACGGTGTTATGAATGTAATAGCTTTTCCTTTATTACCAGCTCGTCCCGTTCTTCCCGTACGATGTACATAACTTTCTTTTTCTAATGGAATATCATAGTTAATAACATGTGTAATATTATCAATATCAATTCCTCTAGCCGCTACGTCTGTCGCTACTAAATAACGGAACTTTCCTTTTCTAAAATCGTCCATAACTTCAAAACGATCTTCTTGTACCATACCACCATGTATTTTGTCACAAGGATAGTTAACGCGATCTAACTGTCTAAATACGTGATCTACATT
Source organism: Bacillus cereus (assembly GCF_025917685.1). Lineage (NCBI taxonomy): Bacteria > Bacillati > Bacillota > Bacilli > Caryophanales > Bacillaceae > Bacillus > Bacillus cereus. The sequence continues at coordinate 5,191,409 of NZ_CP089518.1, forward strand.
TTCTTGTGTACGGCAAAAAATAATACAACTATCTGGATTCTCAATCGTTGTTACATCTTTAAGAAGTGACAGCTTCTCCTCTTCTCTCGTCTCAAAAAGTGTATGTTCAATTTTATCTGTTGTAATCCCAGCAGCCTTAATTTCAATATGCGTTGGCGAATCCATATACTTACGAGATAACTTTTCAACATCTTCTGGAAGTGTTGCTGAAAATAACATTGTCATTCGTTTTGTAGGTAACTCGTCAATAATTGCCTCTACTTGATCGATAAAGCCCATATTCAGCATTTCGTCTGCTTCATCAATAACTAAATACTTCAAACAAGCTAAAGAAAGAGTACCTTTTTCAATATGATCTAACACACGGCCAGGAGTCCCAACTACAATATGTGTTTTTTGCTTTAACTCTAATTTTTGACGTGCAAATGGAGATTTACCATAAACTGCAGCAGCCTTAATTCTTTTGAAGCGGCCTATATTCGTAATATCTTCTTTTACTTGTACCGCAAGCTCTCTCGTCGGTGTTAAAACTAAAGCTTGTGGCTTATTCTCTTCCCACTCCACCATTTCACAAAGCGGTATACCGAATGAAGCGGTTTTTCCACTTCCAGTCTGTGATTTCACAACAAGGTCTTTCTTTTGCAGTGCAACTGGAATAACCTCTCCTTGCACTTCCGTTGGATGTTCATAGCCTAAACCAGTAAGTGCTCTTACAATTTCTTTACTTAATGCATAATCAGCAAAACTTTTTTTACTCATATATTAACCTCTTTTTATGATATATTATTTTCTTTTTTTGCTTTTCCTATCACTGAATCATCATATACGTTATTATCACCTTATTCATTATACTTGAAAGCTCACATAAAAAGGCGAATCATTCGTGATTCGCCTGACTAAACAAAAGGGTTTTCTATTTCAAAAATTTTATAAAAATATTATTTCATTATAAAAATAAACATCTATCATTTCATATACTGTTCAACTAACTGATAACATCTTTCCCTAGTACTAGTTGCCTTCGATGAAATAGTTGCTATCCCTGATAATGTTCCCTGCCCAGATTCATTCCAAGCTTCTTCCGCCTTGCGATCTCGATACGTAATCCATTCACGCTGTTTCTCTCTCAAAGTGTTCATTTCACTTGTAGAAAGTTGCTTTTTCAAAACAGCATAAATCTCATTTAAAGCTTGATCCCATGCATCGTATCTTTTAACTTCCCCTTCTTTCATTTCAGTTGTAATTCCGTTCTCATATAAGTAATCGAACTTTTTCAAACTCTCCTCAATACTATTTAGTTTAGTAATATATTCTGCCTTCTGATCGGTAATAACACTTTCTTTCTTCGGCTTCCCTGCTATTACTTTTTCTTCCTTACGGTTCTCATCTTTTGTTTTATCTACCTCTACTGTCCTCGGCACAATCTGTGTAATTTGTTCATTCGCATTTTGATAATATATTTTAAACTGTTCTTTCCCTTTCGTTTCCCTAATAATTACGTTCAGTTGCTCTTTTACATCCACAAACTTCTGTTGGTTTTTCAACTCTTCTACTTTAGCAAGCATTTGCTTATATTTTTCTTCCTCATCTTTTTGATTAGATAAAGCTTCTCGTTTTTCTTTTGCTTGTTTGGCTAATATAACTGAACTAGCAGAATCATTTTCAATTTCTCTTAATAACGAAATTGCCCGATCTATATTACTTTCCTGCAATGCTTCACTCATTTTATTCGTTTGATTCATCTTCAGCCTTACTTCTCGATCATCCTCCTTTTCTTTTAATGCTAATTCAAAAGATGCGACTGCTCTATCGTATTCTTTATTTTCCAGTGCTAAATCTCCTTGTTTCTTCGCCTTATCAAATGCATCATTATTGCTGCATCCAGCAACAACCAACAAAGTTATTCCTATTGTTAGTATTAACTTTTTCATATTATTTCCTCAGCCCCCTCACCCAAAATAAGAAGCACACATACAATTTTATGCAATTATTGAAACTTTCCTTACTTTTTTTATAAACGAACGTTATTTATATAAAGAACTATTTAAATTCGTTTTTAACGTTATTTTCGAAAGATATTAGCTTTTTTTAAAAAAAATGTTAAGAAAATCTTTGACTTCTTAATAAAAATAATGTAAATTATCCTATGGACGAACATTTTTAATCAATAAAAATAAAATATTCGTATTTTAGGGGTGTAAATGATGGAAAACGTATTTGACTATGAAGACATTCAATTAATTCCTGCAAAATGTATTGTAAATAGCCGATCTGAATGTGATACAACTGTCACTTTAGGAAAACATAAATTTAAATTACCTGTCGTACCTGCAAATATGCAAACGATTATTGATGAAAGAATCGCAACTTATTTAGCTGAAAATAATTACTTCTATATCATGCATCGTTTCCAACCAGAGAAACGAATCTCATTCATTAGAGATATGCAATCACGTGGATTAATTGCTTCAATCAGTGTTGGTGTTAAAGAAGACGAATACGAATTCGTACAACAATTAGCTGCTGAGCAACTTTCACCTGAATACATTACAATCGATATCGCACATGGTCACTCTAATGCCGTGATCAACATGATTCAACATATTAAAAAACATTTACCAGAAAGCTTCGTTATCGCTGGAAACGTTGGAACTCCAGAAGCGGTAAGAGAATTAGAAAACGCTGGTGCTGATGCAACAAAAGTTGGTATTGGACCTGGTAAAGTTTGTATTACTAAAATTAAAACAGGCTTTGGAACTGGTGGTTGGCAGTTAGCTGCACTTCGCTGGTGTGCAAAAGCTGCAAGTAAGCCAATTATCGCTGATGGTGGTATTCGTACGCATGGTGATGTAGCTAAATCAATTCGATTTGGAGCAACTATGGTTATGGTCGGTTCTCTATTCGCTGGTCATGAAGAGTCTCCAGGGGAAACAATCGAAAAAGATGGCAAACTTTATAAAGAGTACTTCGGTTCAGCCTCTGAATTCCAAAAAGGCGAGAAGAAAAACGTTGAAGGTAAGAAAATGTTCGTTGAGCATAAAGGTTCTTTAGAAGACACTTTAATCGAAATGGAACAAGATCTTCAATCTTCTATCTCTTACGCTGGTGGAACAAAGTTAGACTCAATTCGTACTGTAGATTATGTAGTCGTGAAAAACTCTATTTTCAACGGTGATAAAGTATATTAATTTTTAAATCTAACTAGAAGGACAAGCATTTTTATGCTTGTCCTTCTTTTTCATGTATAAAAATGTAAATTATTTTCATTTTACTGAATTTTCTAGTATCATATTTTTAGATACTTATAATAAGGGGGATATAACAAATGAAAAATGTAATTGAGAAACGCCTTATTCGCGCAGAAGTCCCTACTGAATTGACATGGGATCTTTCTGATTTATACGAATCTGATAAAGAGTGGGAAATTGCATTACGTGTATTAAAAGACGATATAAAAAAGCTTGATACATTTAAAGGACAATTACACACTAGCCCCACTACTTTATTAAATTGCCTGCTTTTAGAGGAAGAGCTTTTAATGAAATTAACAAAACTATATTCATATGCAAATTTAAAAGAATCTGCTGATCGAACGGATCCAGTTATTCAAGCGAACTCTTCAAAAATTTCTGCTTTATGGACAACTGTACATACTGCACTATCCTTTATCCATAATGAAATCCTCTCACTCGAAGAAGGAACAATTGAAAAATATTTAATTGAAGAAACAAAACTTGAACCTTTCCGTAAATCGTTACTAGAAATACTACAAAAAAGGCAGCACACTCTCTCACCTGAAACAGAAGAAGCTCTTGCTGCACTTGGTGAAGTTCATAGTTCTCCCTACAAAATTTACGGTATGACTAAATTAGCCGATATGGATTTCTCTTCTATACAAGATGAACAAGGAAATGATTTGCCTGTATCGTTTGCATTATTTGAAAGTAAATATGAATTTTCTCCAAGCGCATATATACGTAGAAAAGCATATTCATCATTTGTTGCCACATTGAAACGATATAAAAATACAGTTGCAACAACGTATGCTACTGAAGTAAAAAAACAAGTGACACTTTCTCGTTTACGTAAGTACGAGTCTGTTACCCATATGCTTTTAGAACCTCAAAAAGTTCCACTTGAAATGTATAACAACCAACTAGATATTATTTATAACGAATTAGCGCCTCATATGCGCCGTTTTGCAGATTTAAAAAAGAAAGTATTAGGTCTCAATCAAATGCTCTTCTGCGATTTACACGCACCGTTAGATCCTGAATTTAATCCAACCATCACATACGATGAAGCTGGTAAATTAATTCAAGAATCTTTAAAAGTATTAGGACCTGAATATAATACGATTATCAAAACAGGCTTTAAGGAAAGATGGGTAGACCTTGCAGATAATGTTGGAAAATCAACAGGTGCTTTCTGCTCTAGCCCCTATGGTTCCCATCCTTACATTTTAATTACATGGCAAGATACGATGCGCGGGTGCTTCACATTAGCTCATGAATTTGGACATGCTGGTCATTTTTATTTAGCCAATAAAAATCAGCGCATTATGAACGTACGTCCATCTATGTACTTTGTTGAAGCACCATCAACGATGAATGAATTACTATTAGCCCAGCATTTACTAGCGACTACTGACGATAAGAGAATGCGCAGATGGGTTATTCTGCAACTACTCGGCACATATTACCACAACTTCGTCACCCATCTACTTGAGGGAGAATATCAAAGACAAGTATATACCCTAGCGGAAGAAGGGCAAGCACTCACAGCTACAACTTTAACCGAAATAAAAACAAAGGTCCTTTCAACATTCTGGGGAGATTCCGTAGAAATTGATGAAGGCGCTGGCTTAACATGGATGCGTCAACCTCACTATTATATGGGCTTATATTCTTACACATATTCTGCGGGCTTAACTGCATCTACTACTGTAGCTCAAATGATTAAAGAAGAGGGACAACCCGCTGTTGATCGCTGGCTTGATGTACTCCGTGCAGGCGGTACAATGAAACCACTCGAATTAATGAAACACGCTGGAGTAGACATGTCAAAACCAGATGCAATCCGTAAAGCTGTTTCTTACGTCGGTTCCCTAATCGATGAATTAGAGCGCTCTTATCAAGAATAAAAAATAAGCCCTCGCTTTATGAGGGCTTATTTCATATTTATTTTCCAAATCTTTTACGGTATCCACATTTCCTACATAGCTCTTCGACTGCAACTCTTTTCGAAAATCCATCGACAATATTTGTTGCTCTTTCACCTTCAATAATGTTAGAAAATGAATCAGTATTAATATTACCAAGATTGATGATACCTTCACCATCTAAGCAACAAGGAATAACAGTTCCGTTCGCTAAAATTCCAGCCTGATTACGAAGTCCATGACAGAACCCTTTTCCATCATCCTCTTCTTCATGTAATGCCGGCCACTGGAATTCGTAGTCTTGATTAATAAAGACACGTTCCGCAATTTTTATACCTTTTCCTGGTGTAAGCTTCTCTTCAATTTGATAAGATAGATCAAACTCATTTTCAATTATAGATAATAAATCCCTATTTTTCTGGATTTCAGCATTTGTTTTATTATCCTGAGTTAAATTCCATAATCTTAGTGAAACGATTAAATCCGATTGACTTGTCGCCTCTCTAATGAAAGAAAGTATACTCCTTACATAGCCTTCTTTATCTTGCGATCCTGGGTGTCCATCAAAACTGTGCAGCGAAAAATTCATTTGTCTTAACGCAGGCTTATTTAACAGCCTATGCCTTCTCTTATTAATTAACGTTCCGTTCGTTGTAATATTAACTTTAAACCCTTTTTCATGGCTTAAATCTAATAGTTGATCTATTTTCGGATGGAGCAACGGCTCACCCTTCACGTGCAAATAAATGTAGTCTGTGTGAGGTTTAATTTGGTCTAATCTTTTAGCAAAATCCTCTACAGAAATGAATTGCTTCTGCCTTTCCGTCGGCGGACAAAAGCTGCACGCAAGATTACATACACTCGTAATCTCCAAGTAAAACTTCTTAAACTTCTTCACCTTTAATTCCTCACTTCTCTGACTACTTATACTTTTTCCTCTTCATATTACAGCATATTTTTTTAGAAATAGAAACATACTTATTTTAGGAAATAAGCGTTTACTGTATAAAATACTCCTTCAATCTATTTCTAATTTCTGGAAGTTGCATATTACTATCATGTTTTCTATCTTTAATCTCTTGAATACCTCTCTCAAGGATTTCTTTTGCTTTCTCTTCTTTCCCTGACATCATATAAAAATCACATACTTTTTCATAAAAAATAATCGGACTTCTTGTAGCATAATCTGCCGCAGTATTCCAATCATCAATTTGCGAATAATAGGGAATCCCAATATTCATTACATTATGCATGAATTCACTAAATTCCACTTTATCACATTCTAAATTTTTCAGCTTAAAATGCTGGATATTCCTTGTCCATCCTGGAATATTCCACATAGTCCAAAACTCACAATAATTTTCAGAGTTCCATGTACTGAGCGAGAAGCTAAAGGTTAATTCAAAATCGCCTTGTTTACGAGAAAATTTAGGTACACTCTTTGCATAACGGAAGCCCAATCTTTGTAGTTCATCGACTAAAAAATTTTCTATATATAAACTTAGTAGTTGTTTTGGCTTCATACAGTTCTCCTATTACATATTATGAAATATAGAAAACGGCCACATCTGTAGCCGTTTTAATGTACTAGTATACAACTATTTATGATACGGTTCACCGCGATTAATACGAAACGCTCTATATACTTGCTCAAGCAATACTAAACGCATTAATTGATGTGGTAATGTCATCTTTGAGAAAGACAGAGATTCGTTTGAACGCTTCATTACTTCTGAGCTAAGTCCAAGTGATCCACCAATTACAAACGTTACTTTACTCTTTCCATATGTAGCAAGACGATCTAGACTTGCTGCAAATTCTTCTGATGATTTTTGTTTTCCTTCTATTGCTAACGCAATAACGTGCGTATCATCGGAAATTTTATCCAGTATACGTATACCTTCTTTTTCTTTTACAATCAACATTTCTGCTTCACTTAAATTTTCTGGTGCCTTTTCATCTGGCAATTCAATTATTTCTACTTTTGCGTAAGAAGATAATCGTTTTAAGTATTCTGCTATACCTTGTTTTAAGTATTTTTCTTTTAATTTTCCGATTGAAATAATCGAGATATTCACACCTATTCCCCACCTTACAAACACGTTATCCACAGCACTTATCCACATATCCACAAATGTTACCCACATATTGTGTGAGAATCTGTGTTCGATACAACATATGTCGCCTCATTTTGACAAAATTCACATGTTTTCTTCTCTTCTTCAGAGTTATCCACATTGTTAATAACCGGCGCAACTTCACACTCATCCACAATAATATCTAATGCTAATTCAACATGTTCTAAACAACAAGGTAAATTCATATTCTTCACCTCACTTTTCTACAATAGAAAACAGGAGGTAGGCCCTCCTGTTTTTAATACTTTTGAATGCCTAATTTCACAGTTGTTGTCGCTCGTTTTGTACCACGATAAAACGTAAGAGTCATTTTATCATTAATTTTTTTATTATATAAGGCCGTGCGGAACCCAATAATATCACGCACCGGTTTTCCATCTACCGCCACAATAACATCATGTTCTCTTAGACCAGCTTCCGTACCTGGCGAAGGACTTTTCACATCTAAAACACAAACCCCTTCTGTTACGTTACCTGGTAAGTGTAATGTTTTTGACCAATAGTAATTTGGAATCTCATTTAATGATCTTAGTTCAATCCCAACGTAAGGTCTTTTTACTTTACCGTACTTTTCAAGCTCATTCATAACAGGAACAGCTCTCGTAACTGGAATAGCTAGTCCAATTCCCTCTACTTCTTTTGCTGCAATTTTCATTGAGTTAATACCTATTAATTGTCCAGATACATTTACAAGCGCTCCACCACTATTACCTGGATTAATTGCCGCATCTGTTTGTAATACTTCTACTTGCCAATCGTAATGTCCATCTTGATTTAAATCTACAGGAACAATGCGCTCATTAGCCGAAATAATACCTTGTGTGACAGTTCCGGAAAATTGTAGCCCCAGTGGATTTCCAATTGCAATAACTGGTTCTCCTCTACGAACGGTATTAGAATCACCAATTTCAATCACTTTCTTCACATACTTTGCATCTATTTCTAGTACTGCTAAGTCCGTGACTACATCGGTTCCCAATACTTTACCTGGAACTTTCTTACCGTCACTTAAGCTAACTTCAATACGATTCGCCCCAGCGACAACGTGGTTATTGGTTACAATATACGCATGTCCATCTGTTCTCTTATAAATCACACCAGAGCCTGTACCAGCTTCCGAATCAGCCTCTGAAAAATCATCCCGTTGAATATTAATAACACCCACAACAGCCTCCGAAGCACGATCAACAGCGTCTACAAAGCTAACTTGTTTAACAGACACATTTCCGCTTTGAGCTTCAGCCATATTTTTTTCACTCGCTTCAACTTGCGGAAGCTTACCTTCATGATTTGAAAATAAAGGCGCTCCAAATGCAAATAATGAAGCCCCTACAATTGTTCCCGCTATACTAGAAATAACAATACCTTTATGTTTCTTTTTCCCTGCACGTTTAATACGATATTTTTCTTCATCAATAAAGGACATATTTGTTCACCTATCTTCCTGAAAACAACTATATTCACCTTTATTGTTTACTAAAATGAAGAATTATACGTATTGAATTTTCGTAGGCATTTTTGGATCTGTATCATGTATTTCAAAGGATTCTCCAACCCCAAAACCTTTTTCTTCTAATACTTGTGATACAGACATACGCGCTAATTCTTTCATGTTATTATCTAAGCTTAAATGCGCTAAATAAATGTGTTTTGTCTCGTCTGTAATAACATCCGCCATCGCTAATGCAGCATCCTCATTACAAACGTGACCTACATCACTTAATATGCGTCTTTTAATGCTCCATGGATAGCGTCCCATACGAAGCATTTCCACATCATGATTGCTTTCAAATACGAAAGCGTTCGCTCCCTTAATAACACCTTTCATACGGTCACTTACGTATCCCGTATCTGTAATAAGAGCTAACTTTCTATTGTTGTTATGAAAAGCATAAAACATCGGTTCTGCCGCATCATGAGAAACACCAAATGATTCAACTTCAATATCCCCAAATGTTTTCACGTCTCCTACTGAAAAAATGAATTTTTGATCAGTTGGGATATTACCTATCAAATGTTCCATTGCATTCCATGTTTTCTCGTTCGCATAAACAGGTAAATCATATTTACGCGCCAATACACCTAATCCTTTAATGTGGTCACTATGCTCATGTGTTACAAGAATACCTGATATGTCATTTATATTCAGTTCAGCTTGCTTAAATAAGGCCTCTGTAGCTTTACCACTTAAACCTGCATCGACAAGCAATTTTTTTTCATCTGTTCCTACATATAGCATATTCCCTGTACTTCCACTTGCAAGTACACTAAAATGCATACTCATTCTTTCTCACTCCATTATGTTCTTCCGGCACTTGAGTTTCCCCTAATTCCATAACTTGTCCTTCAATTGCATTCACAAAATAGTCCTTTTTCTGCTCAGTCTTTAAGTTCCACGTTGGAGCAAGCACTTGTATATTAGAAGAAGATTCAGCTAGAGTCGCATATCCAATCTGCGCCTCTTTCACGTGCGTATTTTCTGCAATTTTATTTTTTACATATATATTTTCTAAAGCTGTTTGAGCAGTGATAATTTCTTGTTCTTTCGTTTTTTCACTTTCGCCCATTTCCTTCAAATCCGTTAACATTGTTTGTGTATACGAAACAAGCTCATTTTTTTCATTTAAATCTACAACGATCATTGCATGATTGTTGTAGAAAATCGGCTTCTCCTTATACTTTTGAAAGAAATAAATTTTTGAATCTTTCATTGCCCCAAACTCGTATTTCTGCCCATCAAGCACGTAGTTTTTTAAGAAATCATTATACTTGTCCTTTGATAACGATTTTGCATTTAAAAATGGTTCTTTCAACTTACTTTCTATCTTATATTCTTCTTGCAGATGCACTGTTTGATTTTTTAAAGACTGCACATCTTCTTCCTTAAAGCTTTTATTTTTCGCCATAATAAACGACTCTTTTTTCGGCTCTTTAGGAAAACTCCCCATAGTAATTTTAGACTCTTTTAATTGTTGATCAATTTTTGTTTCTGTCACAAGTTCCAATTGATTACTATCTTGCTTTTGAATGAACTGAAAGATAAGAAAGAGATCTAAAACAAAAAAGGTCACAATAAATATGGTTTTAATTCGATCCCAATCCATTTAGTCCCCCCTCACTCCATTCAAATATTTTTTGCTTACCATTTTCTTCACATTTTACATACCATATCGGCTTTAAAATAACGTTTTTTCCTTCGTTAATGGAATTTTCCAATGATAACTTATAACCAATTCCAACATCCTGAATTGAATTTTTATCAATTTGCGGATTATTCTCTAATGATGTCATCACTGTACGACCCGATGCAAGAGAAGTTGTTAGTTGTTTACTAGGTAATTTGAAACTTGGATCAAAAAGGGATCTTTCATACTGCATGATTTCACCCGAACCCCATGCTTGCTTTAATTCCGCCATTCCATCGCTATTAAATACAGGCAACCCATCCTCATATAAACGGAAGGACGTTTTCCCCTTATTAATATAATCAAAACGATAGAGTTTTAAAGCACCACTATGCCCACTTACAAAGTCAAAACTTTTTTGTAAAAGTGCTGCATTATCCATAGATTCATCACTATGTACAGCGGAGTTTTTGTATTTCAACATTGCATTTGACTGATCAATTTCCATAGAACGTATACCATCTGTAAATATTTTCTTTGATTTCTCAGAAATAGGGCTTAAATAACGTGGATCACTAAATAGTGCATTTTTAAATGTATCCTCATCTAACCTAGATCCAAAATACTCTACCTCACTTAATTCCGTAATTCCATCTGGTAAGTACAGTTTTTTTCTATCACTTATTTGATATTCAAAATACGGTCTCGCTACTGTTATAAGTTGATTTTGAGCATTTATAACATCCTTTACATAAACACCACTCAATTTCGCTTCATATATTTTACGATAAGGATAAGTATCATAGGAAACAAAACTAATTTTAATTTCTTGGTCCTTACTTCGAGAAGGGTCAATTATAATACGATTGAAACTCCTATTACCTTCTATGTTTTTATCTTTAAAATTAAACATACTTTTAATCGTATCCAGTGGAATGTTTGTAGGAAAAACAAACTCGATTTTTTCTTCTCCATGTACATACGAAAGAAAATCACCTTTAGGAACTGTCCCTGTCATTTCCTTTAAATCATGTAACTCTCCATTTTCAAGAATTCTATAAATTAAATCCACATTACTCTTGTTTTCACTCACATAATGATTTTTCTCTTTATGAACAATGACAGAGGATGGGCGAACAACCTCCGAAAGTTTTATTGGATTTATCTCTTCATTACCTTGAACAAATTTTGCATTTTGTATCGAAGTAGAATCGGGGACATATGTCCATAAGTTAAAAGTAAGAAATAGGCTAATAACAACTAGATTAATTAAAACTATCGTTTTAAAGTTTTCCATACTCATTCCCAATCGTCCTCTTCATCAGTTGCCATTGGCAGTGTGAAATAAATAGTTGTTCCTTTTCCTTCCTCACTTTTCGCCCAAATCGAGCCGCCGTGTGCCTCAATCATTTCTTTCGCAATGGCTAATCCAAGACCTGTACCACCCATTTGTCTTGAGCGAGCTTTATCTACACGGTAAAAACGTTCAAATATTTTATCTACATTTTCCTTCGGAATACCCATTCCTTGATCACTCACACTAATTTCTAATAACTCACCGCGGTCACGCAGACGATATGTTACTGTGCCACCTTCTGGCGAATACTTCAATGCATTGGAAATAATGTTATATAAAACTTGTGTAATTTTGTCTGTATCCATATCAATAAATCGAGATTTTTTAGAGAAAGATCGTTTGAAGCTTACATTTTGCTCTTTCGACATTTCAAAGCGATCGATAACGTTATTAAAGAAATCAGTAAAGTCGACCCATTCCTTCATTAAGCGATGTTCTGTACTATCTAGTTTAGATAGTTGTAACAACGCATTTACAAGTCTAATCATTCTTTCTGTTTCTTCTTGTGTAACTGTTAAAAATTGTGGTGCGATATTCGGATCTTGCCATGCACCATCCGTAAGTGCTTCTAAGTAACTGCGCATTGTTGTTAACGGTGTTCTTAGCTCATGAGATACGTTCGCAACAAACTCACGACGCTCTCGCTCTATACGCTCCTGCTCCGTTACATCATATAATACAGCAATTAAACCATTCGCCTTCCCTGTTTCCTTTTGAATGACAGAGAAACTAGCACGTAAAATATATGGTTCATTCCTCGTACTAAAATCTAATAAAACTGAATCAGGTTCTTCATATAAATGATCCAGCGTAAATTCTTCTTGTATCCCTAACACTTCTAAGACAGATTGATCTAGTGCCGTTTCACGCGAAACATTTAACATTTTTTCCGCAGGATCATTTAATAAAATGATGTCACCTTTTCGATCAGTAGCAATTACTCCATCTGTCATATGTGATAAAACAGATGATAGTTTGCGCCTTTCACTCTCTGTTGAAGAACGGGCTTGTTGTAATTTTTTTGATAAATTATTGAAAGATAATGCTAGTTGTCCAATTTCATCATGGCTATGCACTTTTACTTTTCTCGAATAGTTTCCTTTTGCCATTTCAATTGCTTGTCTCCGCATATCTGAAATTGGTCTTGTAATTGTTTGAGCCAACAAAATCCCAAGTACAGCTGTTACTAGTAAAGCAATTACTGTCCCTGTCGCGAAAATTTGGTTTATATCTTTCATTTGTTTATACACATCTTCCATAGATGCAACAATACGAATGACGCCAAGTACCTCTCCTTCTTGTTCTTTTAGAATAGGAGTAATCATCACTTGAACCCGATGACCTGTTTTCACGTCTTTCTCAACCTTTGACTCTGGTTTTTTTTGTACCATTACCCGTTGTACAGCTGTGTCTGCTGACGTTCGTCCTACTTTATTTTGCTTAGACGCGTCTGAAATTGCCATTAATTTTTTAGTAGAATCAATTACGCTTATTTCTTGAATATCTCTCTTACGATCCGATGCAAGTTTTTGAATCGAATCATTAATAGCTTTATCTACTGATTCTGCTTTAGGACGTTCTTTTACAAACTCTTGCTTCAAGTTATAAGAAAGTAAATTTGTTTGCTGCGTTAAGGAATCTTGAAAACCTTTTACAAGGCTTTTTTCTAATTCCCTAACGAAATATACACCAATTACTTGCATTGCTATTAATATTAACAGCATATATATGAGCACAAATTTTAAATGAATAGATTGAAAAAAACCAACTTTCTTCATATACTATTCCTGTTCTGGGTCACGCAAGTAATACCCTACCCCACGTCTAGTTACAATTAAAGTAGGATGACTTGGATTATCTTCAATTTTTTCGCGTAAACGACGTACTGTTACGTCTACTGTACGTACATCTCCAAAATAATCATAACCCCAAACTGTTTGTAATAAATGTTCGCGAGTCATAACTTGACCTAAATGCTTCGCTAAATAATGTAGTAATTCAAATTCACGATGTGTAAGCTCAATGCTTTCTTCACGCTTCGTTACACTATAAGCATTCGGGTTGATAACGATTGGTCCAATAACCATTTCAGTATTTTCTTCTTTCTCTGCAGCACCACCCTGCTGATGACGACGTAAATTCGCCTTCACGCGGGCAAGTAACTCTCTCGTACTAAAGGGCTTCGTTACATAATCATCCGCCCCAAGCTCAAGCCCTAATACTTTATCAATTTCAGAGTCTTTTGCTGTAAGCATAATAATTGGCATTTCTGAGCTTTTACGTATTTCACGACATACCTCTAAGCCGTCTTTTCCCGGTAACATAATATCTAATAAAACCATATCTGGCTGCTCTTCATTTGCTTTTTCAATCGCCTCATCACCATCATGCGCCATTACAATTTCAAAACCTTCTTTTTCTAGGTTGAACTTCAAAATATCCGCAATCGGTTTTTCATCATCAACTACTAAAATTTTCTTTCCCATCATCGTCTATTTCCTCCTTATAAAAATATGGTCAATAATCCCTAAACACATTGACGTTTATATAGTATGTCCCTATATGACCGCATCCTTGGTTTAAGTATTTTCTCCTCTATTCTCATAGACTCATGTATCATCCACTTTTACACGGAATCCTATACGATCTATAGAAAAACCTCTAGCTTCAACTGCTAGAGGCTCCTCATTCTATTGTAAAATAACTACCCACTTTTGTAAAACTGGACAAAATAAAAAGGATATTAAGTGGGCCCACTTAATATCCTGAGAGTGGCTCGGGACGGAATCGAACCGCCGACACGAGGATTTTCAGTCCTCTGCTCTACCGACTGAGCTACCGAGCCAAAACTATATATAAAACCACTAATGGTGGTATAAACAAAAGTGGCGGTCCCGACCGGGGTCGAACCGGCGATCTCCTGCGTGACAGGCAGGCATGTTAACCACTACACCACGGGACCAAAAATGAACATAAAAAAACCATGACCCGTACGGGATTCGAACCCGTGTTACCGCCGTGAAAGGGCGGTGTCTTAACCACTTGACCAACGGGCCACGAAAAATAAAATGGTGAGCCATGAAGGATTCGAACCTTCGACCCTCTGATTAAAAGTCAGATGCTCTACCAACTGAGCTAATGGCTCATACTCACCAACGTCATGTTTTCGTGACGACAAGACATATCATAACATATTATCTTTTATTTTTGCAATACATTTTTTTATTTTTTTATAAAAGATAAGAAAAAACTCATGAGAGCATGAGTTTTTTCTTACAAAAATCAATTTCTTATATCACTTAAGCTTCGTATACATTACGAACGATATTTGTTTGATTACGATCTGGTCCAACTGAGAACATAGATAATTGGATTCCTGTTAATTCAGAAACACGCTCTACGTATTTTCTTGCATTTTCAGGAAGTTCGTCTAATGATTTTACACCAGTAATATCTTCTTCCCAACCTGGAAGCTCTTCATATACAGGCTCACATTTCGCTAAGATGTTTAAGTTTGCTGGAACTTCATCGATAACTTCGCCATTGTATTTGTAAGCAACACAAATTTTAAGAGTTGGAATACCTGTTAGAACGTCGATAGAATTTAATGATAAATCCGTTAAACCACTAACACGACGTGCATGTCTTACAACAACGCTATCGAACCAACCTACGCGGCGTGGACGACCAGTTGTCGTTCCATACTCACGACCAACTTCACGAATTTGGTGACCAATTTCATCATGAAGCTCAGTAGGGAATGGACCATCACCTACACGACTTGTATATGCTTTACATACACCTACAACGCGAGTAACTTTCGCAGGACCAACTCCAGTTCCAACTGTTACACCACCAGCAATCGGGTTAGAAGATGTAACGAATGGGTACGTACCGTGGTCAATATCAAGCATAACACCTTGTGCACCTTCAAATAATACACGGTGATTGTTATCTAGTGCATCATTTAATACAACAGATGTGTCGCATACATATTGCGCGATTTGTTGTCCATATTCGAAGTACTCTTCAAAGATTTCTTCTACGCTGAAACCTTCTGTGTCGTACATTTTTTCAAATAAACGATTTTTCTCTACTAAATTGCGCTCAAGCTTCTCTTTAAATGCTTCACGGTCTAAAAGATCAGCCATACGGATACCAATACGAGCAGCTTTATCCATATATGCAGGACCGATACCTTTTTTCGTTGTACCGATTTTGTTATCACCTTTACTAGCTTCTTCTAACTCATCTTGTTTTAAGTGATAAGGTAAAATAACGTGTGCACGGTTACTTACACGTAAATTATCAGTACTTACACCACGATCGTGTAAGTATTTTAACTCTTCAAGTAATGCTTTCGGATCTACTACTAAGCCGTTTCCGATTACACAAATTTTCTCTTTATAGAAAATACCAGATGGAATTAAGTGTAATTTATATTTAACTCCGCCGAAAACAATTGTATGTCCCGCGTTATTTCCACCTTGATATCTTGCAACTACTTCCGCATGCTCAGAAAGAAAATCAGTGATTTTACCTTTTCCTTCGTCGCCCCATTGTGTTCCTACAACTACTACTGAAGACATTATTAAAGCACCTCCGCGATTTTCAAACGATCTATTCAAACAATATAATTGTACCAAAACCGAAAAAGAAGTCAACCAAAAAGCGAACATTTTTTTAATAAAATTCATTTTCGTTCGTAAGAATTATATTTTCACATTATGAAAGCCTTATCTTTCCTATATAAAAAAAGAAACACATCTTATTATAAGAAATGTGTTTCTTTTTTATACTGCCTTTATGCCCCATCTTCAAAGCGTCGTTCTAAGTTGACGAATTTATTAAATTCCTTAACAAACGCAAGCTCTACTGAACCTACGGGACCATTACGCTGCTTTGCAATAATAATTTCAATGGTGTTTTTATTTTCCGTTTCTCGGTCATAGTAATCTTCACGATATAGGAAAGCTACAATATCCGCATCCTGCTCGATACTTCCCGATTCACGAATATCAGACATCATTGGACGTTTATCTTGACGAGATTCTACACCACGAGATAACTGCGATAAGGCAATAACAGGCACTTGCAATTCACGTGCAATCCCTTTTAATGTACGAGAAATCTCAGATACTTCCTGCTGACGGTTTTCTCCTGATTTCCCGCTACCTTGAATAAGCTGCAAATAGTCAATTAAGACCATACCAAGACCTTGTTCTTGCTTTAACCTACGACATTTTGCTCGAATCTCATTTACTTTAATCCCTGGTGTATCATCAATATATATACCAGCATTAGAAAGGCTACCCATCGCCATTGTTAATTTTGCCCAATCATCAGAAGTTAATGAACCGGTACGAAGTCTTTGTGCATCAATATTTCCTTCTGCACAAAGCATACGCATAACAAGCTGATCAGATCCCATCTCTAGACTGAAGATCGCTACATTTTCATCCGTTTTTGTCGCTACGTTTTGTGCGATATTTAATGAAAATGCAGTTTTCCCTACCGATGGACGCGCCGCCACGATGATTAAATCATTTCGCTGGAAACCTGCGGTCATCTTATCTAATTCAGTAAATCCGGTTGGTATTCCCGTAACTTCACCTTTTTGATTATGCAAAAGTTCAATTTTATCATAAGCATCTACAAGAACATCTTTAATGTTTTGAAATGCTTTTGCATTTGTTTGATGAGATACTTCTAATATTTTTTTCTCAGCCTCATTTAAAAGGCCGTCCACATCATCTTCTCTCTCATATCCATCAGACACGATATGGGTCGCCGTTCGAATTAAACGACGTAACAGCGCCTTTTCAGCGATGATTCGTGCATAATACTCTACGTTAGCAGCAGTTGGAACAATCTCTGCTAACTCCGCTAAGTAAGAAACCCCACCAACTTCTTCTAGTAATCCTTGATCAGCCATCGCTGACGTCATCATTACTAAGTCAATTGGTTCTCCTTTATCCGACAACCCAAGCATCACTTCAAAGATTTTTTGATGTTTCGTTCGATAAAATGAGTCAGGTACCAATAGTTCTGATGCTGACGTTAACGCATCTTGATCAATCAATATGGCACCTAAGACTGCCTGCTCAGCTTCTATATTATGCGGAGGGGTACGATCAGCCATTACATCACTCATGCGCAATCCTCCTTATTTAATTTATTTTTATTGTTCACTAACATGAACTTTTACTTTTGCTGTTACTTGCGGATGCAATTTCACAGTCACATTTGTATAACCTAATGCACGGATTGCATCATCCATTTCAAATTTACGTTTATCAAGTTTGATTTTGTGTGATTTTTGCATTGCGTCTACGATTTGTTTGCTTGTGATAGAACCAAATAAACGGCCACCTTCTCCAGATTTCGCCTTCAGTTCCACAGTTAATTTCTCTAAAGTTTCTTTCAGCTCTTTTGCATTCTCAAGCTCTGCTGCTGCATCTTTTTCTTCTTTGCGTTTTTGAGCTTCTAAAGTTTTCATACTGCTGTTTGTTGCTTCCGCAGCTAATCCTTGTTTTAATAAGAAATTATTTGCATAACCGTCTGGTACGTTTTTTATTTCTCCTTTTTTACCTTTACCTTTTACGTCTTTTAGAAAAATTACTTTCATGATTGTGTGCCTCCCTGTAAATAGTCATCAATAACAAATCGAAGCTTCTCCTCAGCTTCATCTACTGTAACATTTTTCATTTGTGTGGCTGCATTTGTCAAATGCCCGCCACCTCCTAAATTCTCCATGATTAGCTGTACATTCAATTCACCTAAAGACCTGCCGCTAATCCCAATGAAATTCTCTCCGCGTTTCGCAATAACAAATGATGCAATGATACCTGTCATCGTCAATAACGTATCCGCTGATTGTGCAATAAGCACCTGATCATAATAATCATCACTATCAACTTTAGCAATCGCAATTCCATTTTTATAAATGTACGCATTTTTAATGGCTTTTGCAACTCGTAAATACTGATTCATGTCTTCTTTTAAAAGCTCTTGTACAAGTACAGTGTCTGCACCATGCGAGCGTAAATAAGAAGCTGCATCAAATGTGCGAGCGCCTGTACGGAATGTAAAACTTTTCGTATCAACAATAATACCAGCTAACAATGCCGTTGCTTCTAACATTGTCATCTTTAAATTTTTCGGTTGATACTCAAGTAATTCTGTAACAAGCTCTGCTGTTGAAGAAGCATACGGTTCCATATAAACAAGCAATGGATCTTCAATGAAATCTTCCCCGCGGCGATGATGGTCAATAACCACTACATTTTCAATCTTATGTAACAGTTTTTCCTCCATCACCATCGAAGGTTTATGCGTATCAACAACAACAAGTAATGAATCATCATTTGCAAATTCCATCGCTTGCCCTGGTGTAATAAAGTGTGACCATAACTCTTCATTTTGTTTCACTTTATCCATCAAACGTTTGATTCCTTTATCCGAATCATTTTCGTCTAATACAATATATCCTTTGCGCTCATTTAATTGCGCTACCTTTAAAATACCAATCGCTGCACCAATCGCATCCATATCAGGAGCCCTATGCCCCATTATAATGACATTACTGCTTTCTAATACTAAATCCTTTAACGCATGCGAAATAACTCTAGCACGTACACGAGTACGCTTTTCGACCGGATTCGTTTTACCGCCGTAAAATTTAACTTTACCTGTCGCTTGTTTGATAGCTACTTGATCTCCACCACGTCCAAGCGCAAGGTCTAAACCAGATTGAGCCATTGCTCCAAGCTCTGATAAAGGCATATCACCTGATCCGACACCTACACTTAATGTAAGTGGTATATTCCTTTTGGATGTTTCTTCACGCACTTGATCTAAAATGCTAAACTTACCTTTCTCCATTTGCGCTAAAATACTTTCATTTAGTACAACGAAGAACCTCTCTGAAGATGCACGTTTTAAATAAGCACCATACTTAACAGCCCATTCATTTAGACGTGACGTTACAAGGCTTGTTATATTCGTACGTAATTGATCATCTAATCCTTGTGTAACTTCATCATAATTATCTAAATAAATAACGGCTAAAACCGTACGCTGATCCTCATACATTTTTTCAATCTCTGTTTGCTCAGTTACATCAAAAAAATAAATTAGTTTTTCTTCTTTCCTTACAAAAACACGGAACTTTCGACTATTTAAAGATACTATATCGTCCGAAGTCTCTCCTTTAATAAAAAGGAGTAATGTTTCTGATACATCGTACAGATGCCACCCAGCTAATGCGTGTTGCCCCAAACATGAAGACAAGTAAGGATTTGCCCAATCAATCCCATACTCTTTATTGTATAACAATATACCGATTGGCATCTGGTTGAATGCTTCGTTACTCACTTTTTTTACCCTAGTAATCATATCTGTCGTATACTTTTCAAAATTCCTTTGAAAGTTAAGTTCAAATCGTATAACTAAAAAGAAAACGATGCTAAAAATAAAAAAGGCGGCTATCCCCATAATTAAGTGAAAATAACAAAGAATCGAGATTAGCACCAAAACAAAAAATGCCAATACGTAAACAGGATATAAAAACCACTGTTTCTTATAAAATTCAGGCATGTATACAACTCCTATAACGTAAAACCAACACAATTTCTAGTTAGTTAAACAGATTAAACACCTTAAAATAGCATAAAAATGCTATTTTACCCCTTTGTTTTTCATTGCATTTTAGAACGCAATGAAATCCCTAAATCAATTATACCTAAGATTGTCACAAGAGGAAACAGCATTGGAATAAACATACATACAATAAAACTAATAATAGGAACGCCTTTCGTAAAACCTTTTTTGTGTGCTAAAAAAGTGATAAACGTTAATCCTTGCAATACAAGTAGCAAGGCAAAGATTACATGTAGATTAGCAAATACCATATGCAAATATGATGTTGGTTCAACTTTCATGAAAGTTGATAGCAAAATAAACATGACGTAATACCAGACAATACTCTTTGGCAATTGTATATCTTTAAATTTAGGCCAAGGTGTCGCGTCGTACTTTAACTTTCTCAAAACACTACCTGATATTATCACTGTGATCCAAGAAAAACATACAGAAACTAGCACAAGTATACTTGGAAATAACGTTTGTAATATATCGTTCATTTGTGCAAATAACTCTTTTTGTTCTTTACTAACTGGCATACCAGCCGCATTTGCTATTTTTTCACTTTGCGCGATGCTTTCACTAAACATATTTTGCATTTGCTTCATTAAATCTATGTTAAAGAACTTTATACTTCCCACATAAATGAGCATCATACCAATTAAATATGCAAGTGTTCCAGCTATCAATATCTCCACTGGTTTTTTCCCTTTTTTATACATATATCCTAATACAACACCTATTAATCCAAACATCACTGTCTTTATGAGACTAATCGGTTGACTCACGATAACTGTAACAAAAAGCGCCGCTACAAAAATTACGAGCACATTAGATAGTTTATGTCTTACTGTTAATAATATAAATGGTAACGGCAACGCAAATATTGCAACTGTGCCTAAAATCGGAACATACATAGATATCAGCAATAACATTGCATATACAGCCAATAACGCTGCGCCTTCGGTAATAAACCTTGCTTTTTTCACATTTTAACCTCTCTTTCAAAAAGAAAAGCATAGCAAAATGCACAGTAGAGTCCGACTCTACTGTGCATTTCATACGCTATTATTCACCAACATATGGTAAAAGTGCCATTTGACGAGCACGTTTAATTGCAACTGTAAGTTTGCGTTGGTATTTTGCGCTTGTTCCTGTTACACGACGAGGTAAAATTTTACCACGCTCAGAAACGAAACGTTTTAATAAATCAACATCTTTATAGTCAATGCGAGTGATGCCGTTAGATGTGAAGAAACACACCTTACGACGCTTCGCACGTCCACCTTTGCGTCCTGCCATGTCTATTCCCTCCATTCTTTGTTAAAAATAGCCGATTCATACCATTAAAATGGTAAATCGTCGTCCGAAATGTCAATCGGTTGACCAACATTCGAAAATGGATCGTCATTCTTCGTAAATCCAGAGTTACCTTGATTACCTTGGTTACCTGAATTACTAGATTGACCAAATGGGTTAGAGCTTTGGTTACCGAAACCAGCTCCTGATGGTTGCTGATTGAATGAACCACGTTGCTCCCCACCGCCATTACGCGGCTCTAAAAATTGTACGCTCTCCGCAAGAACTTCTGTTACATATACACGTTTACCATCTTGTCCATCGTAATTACGAGTTTGAAGACGTCCGTCTACGCCTGCTAAGCTACCTTTTTTCAAATAATTTGCCACGTTTTCTGCTTGTTTACGCCATATTACACAATTAATAAAGTCAGCTTCACGCTCACCTTGTTGATTCGCAAATGCGCGATTCACAGCTAACGTAAAAGTAGCTACTGCAACACCATTGGGCGTGTAACGTAAGTCAGGGTCCTTAGTTAAACGACCAACGAGGATAACACGATTCATCAATCGAACCACTCTCCCTTATATATCAATTATTTTTCTTCTTCTTTAACAACGATATGACGAAGGATATCTTCGTTGATCTTAGCTAAACGGTCGAATTCGTTAATCGCCTCTGAGTTAGAGTTCACGTTTAAGATCATGTAGAAACCTTCACGTAAGTCGTTGATTTCGTAAGCTAAACGACGCTTACCCCACTCTTTCGTGTTAATGATTTCTGCACCATTGTTTGTTAAAACACCTGCAAAACGTTCAACTAAAGCTTTTTGAGCTTCTTCTTCAACGCCAGGACGAATGATGTACATAATTTCGTACTTTCTCATTACACTTTCACCTCCTTTTGGTCTAAACGGCCCATAATGGGCAAGGAGCAATTAATTTATAGTAATTACTCACGAGTTTAGATTATATCATAGTAAGTTATATGAATCAACTCACCAATACGTAAAAAACTTGGCAAACATATAATATATTTGCCAAGTTCATATCTTTATTTTTCCTAGGAAATATTAAATTAAACGTTAAAGCGGAAGTGCATAACATCTCCGTCTTTTACGATATACTCTTTTCCTTCTAAACGTACTTTTCCAGCTTCTTTTGCAGCTGTCATAGAACCGTTTGTCATTAAATCATCATAAGAAACTGTTTCTGCGCGAATAAATCCACGCTCAAAGTCTGTATGAATTACGCCAGCACATTGTGGTGCTTTCATACCTTGTTTAAACGTCCATGCACGCACTTCTTGCACACCAGCTGTGAAGTAAGTAGCAAGTCCTAATAAGTCATATGCAGCACGAATTAACTGATCTAAACCAGATTCTTCAATACCTAATTCTTCCAGGAATACTTTTTTCTCTTCTTCGTCTAACTCAGCGATTTCTGATTCGATTTTTGCACATACAACGATAACTTGAGAATTTTCATTTGCAGCAAATTCTTTTACCATTTGTACATATTTATTTTCAGAAGGATCCATAATATCATCTTCACTTACGTTTGCTACGTATAGCATTTCTTTCGTTGTAAGTAAATGAAGGCCTTTAACAATCTTCATTTGCTCTTCTGTAAATTCAACAGTACGAGCTGGTTTTCCCTCTTCGAAAGCTTCTTTTAAACGCACTAAAATTTCATGCTCATATACTGCTTCTTTATCTTTTTGTCTTGCTAATTTCGCGACACGCTCGATACGTTTATCAACTGATTCTAAATCCGCTAAGATTAGTTCTAAGTTGATTGTTTCAATATCATCAATTGGATCTACTTTCCCTGAAACGTGTGTAATGTTTTCATCTTCAAAACAACGAACAACTTGGCAAATTGCATCTACTTGGCGAATGTGAGATAAGAATTTATTTCCTAATCCTTCACCTTTACTTGCACCTTTTACGATACCTGCAATATCAGTAAATTCGAATACAGTCGGAACAGTTTTTTTCGGTTCTACTAATTCCGTTAATTTATTTAAACGCTCATCTGGTACTTCTACGATCCCTACGTTTGGGTCAATCGTACAGAATGGATAGTTCGCAGATTCTGCTCCTGCTTGTGTAATTGCATTAAATAAAGTGGACTTTCCTACGTTAGGTAATCCAACAATCCCAGCCGTTAATCCCATATTTTTCACTCCTATGTCTCAATCTTTCATCATTATAGATAGTAACGAAAAAAATGACAAGTTTCCTCCAAACGAAAAAAAGTAACAATTGCCCACTGCAACTGTTACTTTCTCTCTATTCTTCATGCTTCACAAGTATTTTTTTTACCTTACGATCAAACTCTCTTCGAGGAATCATTACCGAATGGTCACATCCCTCGCACTTAATGCGGATATCCATTCCCATACGAATAATCTTCCAGCGATTTACACCACATGGATGGGCCTTCTTCATTTCCACAACATCGTACAAGTTATATTGCTTTTGCTCCACTCTCCAAACCCCTCTCTATACTAAATTGCTTTTTCACTAACCAATTCTTCACGATTATATAAAACCATACGTGGATATGGAATTTCAATTCCATGTAAATCTAGACGATTTTTAATTTCTTTACGAAGGGCTCTTGCAATAACTGCATGTTGCATTGGCTCCACTTCAACAATAACACGTAATATAACTTCTGATGCAGCTAATGTTTGTACACCTAACAATTGAGGTGTTGTTACCATCTTCTCGTACTTTGCAGGTAATTCTACTAATAACTCTTCAATTACTTGCTCTGCTTTTGCTATGTCAGCCTCATACGAAATAGATACATCAACGAATGCCACGCTATTACTGACTGAAAAATTAGTAACTTGAATGATACTTCCGTTTGGCAAAGTATGAATTTCACCTGTCCAACTCTTTACTTTTGTCGTACGCAGTCCAATTTCTAAAACGACTCCTTCAAACTGACCAATTCTTACATAGTCACCTACTGAAAACTGATCTTCTAACAAAATAAATAGTCCTGTAATGACATCTTTCACTAAACTTTGAGCACCAAATCCGACTGCTAAACCAATGACCCCAGCACCAGCTAATAGACCTGATGCATTAATATTGAACACGCCTAAAATCGCAATTAACATGATAAACATAACAACGTATGCCACAATATTTTCAAGTAACTTCGCTACTGTAACTGTACGACGTTCTGAAATTTGAATTGGCGAGCGACTTCCCATACGAAACGCATTTCGTACAATTGCCCTTGCAACTCGCACAACGATTGCACCAAGTATTAAAATAACGACTATTTGTAGTGATTTTACACCTATATTCGTCCAATCAATAGACTCAAACCATTTCAACGCTAAATCCATGTACCTCTACCTCTCCAGCTAAAATTTCTTTTTAGTTATCCTTCTTATTGTATCAGAAGTCTCTCTGATTTCTGAAAAAATTTTATGACTTTAATTCCATTTGTTAACTTCTATCCAGGTATAAAATGGAGCGAATATATATATACTAGTACTATTATTTCCGTTTTCACTCACATTTTGCAAAAAGTACGCACTTATAGTTTTCCATTTTACTCAACGTATAACATATTTTGAAAATTTATTAAAAGGATGGGTGCTTCATGAATATTGGAAGTTTTCGCTTACCTTTTTTCGAAAAAGAAACTCAAAATGTTATGCATCAAGACTTAGAAGCCTCCGAGACAATCAGTAATTTCCTACTTTCCCATATCCCTATTAGAACTAATACACCACTTATTCTCGTTTGTATTGGGACGGATCGTTCCACCGGTGACGCACTCGGTCCATTAGTCGGTACAAAACTGGAACAAGTAGAAATTAAGAACTTCCAAGTATTCGGCACACTAGATGAACCAATACATGCGTTAAATTTAGAAGAGAAAATTCAGAATATACAGAAAGAAAATCCTACTTCTTTTATAATTGCTGTTGATGCATGCTTAGGAAAATCTCAAAGTATCGGTTCAATCACTACCGGAATGGGACCTAGTAAACCTGGAGCTGCGATGAATAAGAAATTACCTGCAGTTGGTGATTTGCATATACATGGCATCGTCAATCTAAATGGTTTTATGGAGTTTTTCGTTCTTCAAAATACAAGGTTAAGTTTAGTCATGAAAATGGCTGATGTAATCGCACAAAGTATCAAAGAAACGGACCAAAAATTATCTACGTTAAAAAAAGCAAACCATCTCTAAATAATAAGATGGTTTGCTTTTTAGTTTTTCTGTGCTAATAATTCTAAAATACGATTTAAATCTTCTTTATTGAAAAATTCAATTTCAATTTTACCTTTTTCTTTTTTTGTTTCTTTAATTTTTACATCTGTACCAAACTTTTCTCTTAAGAACGTTTCGCGCTCTACGAAGAATATATTTCGCTCTTTTTTTATCTGTTTTGTTTCACGTGAAACGCTTTGATTAATCTCTTGGACAATTTTTTCTAATTGGCGAACATTTAATCCTTCTTTTTCGATTCGTTTCAATAAAGACTTCAGCTGTTCTTCATCTTTTATCGTAAGTAAGGTTCTACCGTGAGCCATTGAAAGTTGACCATTTGCAATCATATCTTGTACGAACGAAGGGAGGCTTAATAACCGAGTATAATTTGCAATGTAAGGTCTGCTTTTACCAAGACGTTTCGCTAATCGTTCTTGCGTTACATTTAGCTCATTCATTAACATCTGATATGCCATTGCCTCTTCCATAGGATTTAAATCTTCTCGTTGTAGGTTTTCAAGCAAAGCAAATTCCATCATTTGCTGCTCGTTTAATTGCCTTACAACAGCAGGCACCTTTTCAAGTCCAGCCTCTTTAGCAGCACGATATCTTCTTTCACCTGCAACAATTTCATATCCCTTAATACTCTTTCTAGCGATTAATGGTTGCAATATGCCATGTTCTTTAATAGAAGCCGCCAATTCCTGAATTGCTTCTTTATTGAAATGCTTACGTGGTTGATATGGATTCGGCCTTAATTCAGTTACTATAATCTCCTGAATCGTTTCTTCTTCCTTCACATCCAAATCAGGAAAAAACACATTAATTCCTCTTCCTAATCCTTTAGCCACCTGCAATCACTTCCTCTGCTAAATCTATATATACTTCTGCTCCTCTTGATTTAGCGTCATACTGCATAATCGGTTTCCCATGACTTGGCGCCTCACTTAAGCGCACATTTCGAGGAATAATCGAACGGTATACTTTATCCCTAAAGTATTTTTTCACTTCATCTATAACTTGAATCCCTAAATTTGTACGGGCATCCAACATCGTTAACAATACACCTTGGATTGCTAAATTTTTATTTAAATGTTTTTGCACAAGTCGAACTGTATTTAATAGCTGACTTAATCCTTCTAGTGCGTAATATTCACACTGAACAGGAATAATAACTGAATCTGCTGCTGTTAATGCATTAATCGTTAATAACCCTAAGGATGGGGGACAGTCGATAATAATATAATCATATTCATCACGAACTGGCTGTAATGCCCTTTGCAAACGTACTTCCCGGGAAATAGTCGGTACCAATTCAATTTCAGCACCGGCCAATTGAATTGTAGCGGGTAGAACATCTAAGTTTTCAGTTGCGGTTTTCCGTATAACTCCTTGAACATCTGCATCTTCCACCAGAACATTATAAATACATTGATCTAATTCGGATTTTTCAATTCCCACACCAGTCGTGGCATTTCCTTGAGCATCAATGTCTACGAGAAGGACCTTTTTACCTACTTGCGCCAATCCAGCCCCTAAATTAACAGATGTTGTTGTTTTTCCAACACCGCCTTTTTGATTAGCAATAGCAATGATTTTTCCCATGATGTCACCTACTTTCAACCTTTCTATCTTATTCTAGTAACAATTACGTTTATTGTAACATGAAATAAAAGCTTTTCTTTTACGTCCTTATTAAACTTCAAAATTTATTTCTAAACTCCTTCTTCATTAACAAGAAAATATAGTAAAAGAGACCTCTCCACTAGGATAAGGTCTCTAACACGCCATTATTATTTTTTCTTCGGAATTTTAATCGTAATTTGATAGTACTCATCAAATTCTTCTTCCTCAGAATTAACATTTAAACCACTATTAGTAACCATTTGTAATGACTGCCTAATTGTATTCATAGCAATTCTCGTATCTCTACTTACAGCTTTTTGCTTTGCTTTACGCTTCGGTTTTGCTTCCTCTAGTAATTTTGCAATTCGTTCTTCTGTTTGCTTTACATTCAGTTGTTTTTCCACAATTTCTTGTAAAACCTTCAGTTGTAATTCCTCATTTTTTAAAGGAATGAGAGCACGAGCGTGACGTTCTGTAATAGTTTTTTCTAATAACGCACTTTTTATTTCCTCAGGCAACTTTAATAATCGCAACTTATTTGCGATTGTGGATTGCCCTTTTCCAAGTCGTTGTGCCAATGCTTCTTGTGTTAAATTATGTAACTCAATCAGCTTTTGATATGCCACAGCTTCCTCGATTGCTGTTAATTCCTCACGTTGCAAATTTTCAATTAGCGCTACAGAAGCTGTCTCTGTATCATTTAAGTTCTTTATAATTGCAGGAACCTTTTCCCACCCTAGCTTCGTTGCTGCGCGGAAACGTCTTTCTCCAGCAATAATCTCGTACTTATCATCCTCATATTGCCTCACGACAATCGGCTGGATAAGCCCATGAGTACGAATCGTTAATGCTAGTTCATCGATTCGTGCATCATCGAAAACTGTTCGTGGTTGATAACGGTTAGGGGTAATATTTACTATCGGGATTTCTTGTATTTCCTCATATACCTTTTTATCTATTTCTTCATGGCTTTCCTCTTGTAATTCGAATTCGCTCTCTTTATCTCCAAAGCCAAATAAACGAGAAAACGTATTTTTCATACATATTCCACCACCTTTTAGGCCTATTGACTATTCTCCATAAAATGTTTCCTATGAAACATTTACGTTTTCATTTATATAATTCAATCTTACGTCTAATAAGATTTATTTTTCAATAGGTAATTTATTGGGTGTTCCCGGTTTGCGTGGATATTTCTTTGGTGTCTTGCGCTTTTTCTCGATTAATAAAATATTACGTTCACTTTCCTCAAATGGTAATTGGAATGTAGACATTTCTTTTAATTCCCCGCCTAGCACCTCTAAAGCATACTTACCATTTTCGATTTCTTCATTAGCTGCAGCGCCTTTCATTGCAATAAATGTTCCTCCAACTTTTACAAGCGGTAAACATAGCTCACTTAATACAGAAAGACGCGCAACTGCACGTGCCATTACAATATCGTATGATTCACGTACACCTTCTTTTTTCCCAAATGTTTCAGCACGATCATGACAAAATGCAACATCACTTAACTCTAATTTTTGCGCTAAGTGATTTAAGAAATTAATACGTTTTTGTAATGAATCTACAATTGTTACTTTTAAATGCGGGAAACAGATTTTCAGCGGGATACTTGGGAATCCAGCTCCTGCGCCAACATCACAAATAGAGAATGGTTTCGAAAAATCATAATAAAAAGCAGCTGTAATAGAATCAAAAAAGTGTTTTAAGTATACTTCTTCCTTCTCCGTAATAGCTGTTAAATTCATTTTTTCATTCCACTCTACTAACGTTTCAAAGTAGATTTTGAACTGCTCTAATTGTCTAGAAGAGAGGGTGATACCCTTCTCTTCTAGCATAGATTGAAATTGTTCTATGTTCATCTAGCAATATCTCCTTACTATTTATTGGTTCGATACTCGTGCAATTTTTCCTTGTTCGATATACACAAGCAAAATGGAAACATCAGCTGGATTTACGCCAGAAATACGTGAAGCCTGCCCCATTGAAAGTGGACGAACATCTTTCAATTTCTGTCTCGCTTCTGAGGCAAGGCTAGAAATCGCATCATAATCAATATCCACAGGAATTTTTTTGTTTTCCATCTTCTTCATACGCTCTACTTGCTGTAAAGATTTTTCAATGTATCCTTCGTACTTAGTCTGAATTTCAACTTGTTCCGTAATTTCATCACTTAACGCTACTTCACTTGGTACTAAAAGATGAATATGCTCATATGTCACCTCTGGACGACGTAATAAGTCACTTGCACGTATTCCATCTTTCAATTCACTTCCGCCAATACTACGAATTAATTCTTGAACTTCAGGACGTGGTTTAATAATAATACTCCCTAAACGTTCCTTTTCCTGTTCAATTTGTAACTTTTTATTTGTAAATCGCTCATAGCGATCTTCTTTAATTAAGCCAATTTCACGACCAACTTCAGTTAAACGAAGATCAGCATTATCGTGACGTAATAATAGGCGATATTCTGCACGAGACGTTAATAAACGATATGGTTCATTTGTACCTTTCGTTACAAGGTCATCAATTAAGACACCGATATAAGCATCAGCACGACCTAAAATAACTTCTTTTTTACCTAAAGAACGACACGCTGCATTAATCCCAGCCATAAGCCCTTGTCCTGCTGCTTCTTCATAACCAGAAGTTCCATTAATTTGTCCTGCTGTATATAAATTTTTAATTTTTTTCGTTTCAAGTGTCGGCCATAATTGAGTTGGTACAATTGCATCATATTCAATTGCATAACCTGTACGCATCATTTCAACATTTTCTAGACCAGGGATTGTTCTAAGCATGTCACGTTGCACATCTTCTGGTAAACTTGTCGATAACCCTTGAACATATACCTCTTGTGTATTACGTCCTTCTGGCTCTAAGAAAATTTGATGACGTGGTTTATCATTAAATCTAACTACCTTGTCTTCAATTGAAGGGCAATATCTAGGCCCTGTTCCTTTAATCATACCAGAATACATAGCTGAGCGATGTAAGTTTTCATCTATTAAACGATGTGTTTCTGTACTTGTATACGTCAACCAACATGGAATTTGATCCATAATAAATTTTGT
The DNA here is from genome assembly GCF_025917685.1 of Bacillus cereus. Lineage (NCBI taxonomy): Bacteria > Bacillati > Bacillota > Bacilli > Caryophanales > Bacillaceae > Bacillus > Bacillus cereus. The sequence continues at coordinate 5,222,085 of NZ_CP089518.1, forward strand.
CGTTTCAAAAGAGAAAGCTCGTGGCTTGTCATCACCTGGTTGGATTTCTGTTTTACTGTAATCAATCGTATTACTATTTACACGCGGAGGCGTACCTGTTTTAAATCTAACAAGATCAAAACCAAGTTCCTCTAAATGTTCAGATAAAGTAATAGATGGTTGCTGATTATTTGGACCGCTTGAATATTTTAAATCTCCCATAATAATCTCACCGCGTAAAAATGTTCCAGTTGTAATTACAACTGTTTTCGCTGTGTATTCAGCACCAGCTTGTGTAATTACCCCTTTACATACACCATCTTCAACAATTAAACGCTCTACCAGGCCTTGAAACAACGTTAAGTTTGGTGTTTCTTCAATTGTTTTCTTTAATTCATGTTGGTAAGAGAATTTATCAGCTTGTGCACGAAGCGCACGTACAGCTGGTCCCTTACCCGTATTTAACATACGCATTTGAATATGTGTCTTATCAATATTGCGTCCCATTTCTCCGCCTAATGCATCAATTTCACGAACAACAATCCCTTTTGCTGGTCCACCAACAGAAGGGTTACATGGCATGAATGCTACCATATCTAAGTTAATTGTTAACATTAAGGTGTTTGAGCCCATTCGTGCTGCCGCAAGACCAGCTTCACATCCTGCATGACCTGCACCGATTACTATGACATCGTATGAACCGGCATTGTATCCCATTGTTTATTCCTCCTAATAATCTCTATCTTTCTAAAACGTTGCTTCGCTTTATTATTTTCCTAAACAAAACTGAGAGAATAACTGGTCAATTAGGCTTTCATGGACGGTATCACCAGTAATTTCACCAAGTATTTCCCACGTTCTTGTTAAATCAATTTGTACCATATCGATTGGAACACCATTTTCTATCGCTTCAATTGCATCTCCAATTGTCGTTCCTGCTTGTGTTAATAATCCAATATGTCTCGTGTTAGAAACATATGTCATATCTGCAGAATCAATTGCTCCTTCAAAGAATAAATCAGCTATCGCCTTTTCAAGCTCATCAATTCCCTGCTCCTCAATTAAAGACGTCGTAATAACACGATTTCCTGCAGCTAGCTCTGTAACACGTTCCATATCAATTTCTTGCGATAAATCTGTCTTATTGACAATAATAATGAAGTCTTTTCCTTGTACGGCACGGAATAGTTCTTCATCTTCATTCGTTAAAGCTTCACTATAATTGACTACAACTAACACTAAATCGGCTTGGCTCATCATTTCTTTTGAACGCTCTACACCAATTCGTTCAACAACATCTTCTGTTTCACGAATACCAGCTGTATCTATAAGTTTAAGTGGTACACCACGCACATTAACGTACTCTTCAATAACATCTCTCGTTGTTCCTGCAATATCAGTTACGATTGCCTTTTTCTCTTGAACGAGACTATTTAATAGCGATGATTTTCCAACGTTAGGTCTACCAATAATCGCAGTAGCAATACCTTCACGTAAAATCTTTCCTTGCTTCGATGTCTCTAATATTTTTGCAATTTCAGCACGAACATGTGTAGCTTTCTCAATTAAGATATTATGCGTCATCTCTTCTACATCATCATATTCTGGGTAATCTATATTTACCTCAATATGGGCTAACGTTTCCAATATGTCTTGACGCAGGCGACCAATTAATTTAGATAATCGCCCTTCCATTTGGTTGATTGCCACGTTCATAGCACGATCTGTTTTTGCACGGATTAAATCCATAACAGCTTCCGCTTGTGATAAATCAATACGCCCATTTAAAAAAGCACGTTTCGTAAATTCACCAGGCTCTGCCAAACGTACTCCTTGTGCTAAAATAAGCTGTAATACTTTATTTACCGAAACAAGTCCACCATGACAGTTGATTTCTACTATATTTTCACGCGTAAAAGTCCTAGGTGCACGCATAATCGATACCATAACTTCTTCAATTACTTGATTTGTATCTAAATCGACAATATGACCATAATGAATTGTATGAGAATCAACCTGTGTTAAATCTTTCCCTTTAAAAATACGATCGACTTTCTCAATCGCATCATCCCCACTTACTCGAACAATGGCAATTGCACCTTCCCCAAGAGCTGTGGAAATTGCGGCAATTGTATCGAATTCCATGTCCTTTCACCTCACTTGCTTATTTATCTCTATTTCAACATGATTTTTTTACGTCACTAAATTATTAGGATACCATAACGAACCTATCTGCAAAAGAATAATAACTCATTTTATTATGTCCTCATGTAAAAAACACTAAACTTATTAACAGTGGATAAGTTTAGTGTTTTTTAGTTATCCACATTTGTTTTCGCCTCAAAAAAAACCGGCACTCAATTGAGTCACCGGTCACTTGGAAGATATTACAACATATCGATGTGGTTCTTTTCCTTCAGAAGTTGTAATGATATTTTGATGATTAGATAATGCTTGATGAATAATCTTTCGTTCAAAAGATGGCATAGGTTCCAACATAACTCTTTTTTTCGTACTTACTGCTTGTTTTGCTAATCGATAAGAAAGCAATTCTAACGTAATTTTTCTTTTACTACGATAATTTTCAGCATCTAGTGTGATGCCAATATATTGCTTTGTATTACGATTCGCCACAAGTTTTGTTAAATACTGTAAAGAATTCAAGGCATTTCCTCTTTTACCAATCAAAACACCTACATTTTCACCATAAATTGTAAATTCCACTTCGCGGCCTTTTACAACTTTTCTAATCTCAACTTCCACACCCATATTGCGAATAACATTTTTCAAATATTCTTCACACTCTTGGATGGGATCTTTCTTCACTACAACTTCTACTATAGCGGGGCGATTCCCAAATAAACCTAGGAATCCCCTCTTACCCTCATCAATAATCTTTATATCTACTCGATCTTTCGAAACATTTAATTGTCTTAAAGCATCTTGTACTGCCAGCTCGACTGTTTGTCCTTTAGCAGTAATTATACTCACTTGCTTGATCCTCCTGCCTTACTAGCCTTAATTTCAGGCCCTTTGATCAAATACATTTGAGCAATACCAAAGATGTTACCAACTACCCAGTATAGTGATAATGCTGCTGGGAAGTTAATTGCAAAGACTAAAATCATGATTGGCATAAGCCAAATCATCATTGCCATTTGCGGGTTTTGTCCAGCTGTCCCTGCCATTGCAAGTTTTTGCTGAATAAAGGTCGTAATAGCCGCAACAACTGGAAGGATATAGTAAGGATCTGCCTGTCCTAAATCAAACCATAAGAATGTATGCTTACTAATTTCTGATGTTCTCATAATCGCATGATAAAACGCGAATAAAATAGGCATCTGAACAAAAATTGGTAAACATCCTGCTAATGGATTTACACCATTTTTTTGATATAACTGCATCATTTCTTGTTGTAGTTTTTGCTGTGTTGCTTGATCTTTAGAGCTATATTTCTCTTTTAATCTTACCATTTCTGGTTGTAACGCTTGCATTGCCTTCGTACTTTTCGTTTGTTTAATCATTAATGGTAATAATGCAAAACGAATAATAAGAGTCGTAACAACGATTGCTAAACCATAATTCTTACCGAATAATTCTGCAAAATACGTGATTAACTGAGACAGTGGATATACGAAATATTCGTTCCAAATCCCAGTACTATTTGGCGTAATCGGCTGACCCGTTTCACTACAACCAGTAGCAATTGCCATTAATGCAACAACCATGGCTAGTAAACCTAGTTTCTTTTTCAAAGCCTACTCCTCCTTGTATCGGTATGTATATAGTGTAATTCATTTCCTTACGCTACTTTTTTATTCTTTTCATACCAGAGCGTTTAAAGACATGAATTAAGCTTTTCTTTACTTCTTCATATGTCATCTCTGCACAAGGCTTCCTTGCTATTATAACAAAATCTTTTCCAGAATCTATCTCATCTTTTAATTCCATAATCGCTTGGCGAATCATACGCTTAATTCGATTACGAACTACTGCATTTCCTATTTTCTTACTAACAGAAAGGCCGATGCGAAAGTATGGCTGTTTTTCTTTATTTAATTGGTATACAACAAACTGACGATTAGCATTCGACTGTCCTTTTTGGAAAACAGCCTGAAATTCATCATTCTTTTTTATACGATTTTTTTTCTTCATATCAATTGACACTCCTGTATTTCATCAGCGGAAATTCATTATTATTAGAAAAAAAGACCACTGAACGATCAGTGGTCTACGCAGATAATACTTTTCTTCCTTTACGACGACGAGCTGCTAGCACTTTACGTCCGTTCGCTGTGCTCATACGGCTGCGGAAACCATGTACTTTGCTGCGCTTACGTTTATTTGGTTGGTAAGTTCTTTTCATTATATGACACCTCCCTGAGGAATATCTGTTAAAGACAGTCTAATAAATTATAGTAAATCAACTAGGAAAATGTCAATGGTTCTTGAAATTTTCATCAAATATTCATTTTGAACCTATTCACAGACTTTTTCACATCCCCTATATTTCCTTGTGGATAAATATATTTTCTCTTTTTTTGTATCCACAAACTCTTTTTTTACTTTTACACAGTATATCGTGTTGTGGACAAGTTTATTCCACAAGGTATTGATTTTGTGGATAACTTTCTTAAATTCATTGCTATAGCTACTGTTTTTTGATATTATAGTTGTGTTTTCACTTTGAATAAGTTTTCCACATCTTTATTTTATCCACAATTTGTGTATAACATGTGGACAGTTTAAATCACATGTGGGTAAATAGTTGTCCACATTTGTTTTTTTGTCGAAAACTCTATCTCGGATACAAACAACGTTTTTATATTT